>CABQGZ010001127.1 GCA_902463835.1 uncultured Lachnospiraceae bacterium | reverse complement strand
CTATCATTTTCATAGCATAAAGTAGTATAAAATCGCATATCTTTTCTCGCAACAGTAGTAAAAATGGTAGTAAATTCAGGCTCAAAATGCAATTTACTACTCGGCATTTACCACCCGTTTCATCTCTGTTTCCACGTCATCGTACTGCACATGAGTGTAAGTATTCAGGGTGACGCCAATGTCAGAGTGTCCCATCAGATATTGCAGAGTTTTAGGATTCATACCGCTTTTGGCCATGTTGGAACAAAACGTATGTCTGCAAACATGAGGTGTGATGTTGGGCAGCTGTTCCCGATAGAGCTTGTTGTAGCTTGTACAAATGTGGTTGAAGTAGTGTTCCCAGTGCATTGCAACGGTTGGGTTCCCGTTCTGGTCAAGAAAGAGAAAACCGCATTTACCGTCAACCATCGGCTCGTTCTTGGGACGAGGCCGATTTTCAATAATGCGCCGGAAGCACACATACACATCATCCGTCATAGGAATCACCCGCTTACCACAGCTGGTCTTGGGTTCCTCTATCACATACCGCATATCCATTGTCCGCTGCAGCTGATGGTCCACATTGATTTTCCGATGTTCCAAATCAATATCGGCCAGCGTCAACCCCACGAACTCTGAAATCCGCAGACCCGTCTTGAACAGGATATAGATAGCATCATAATACTTTTTATAACACCCGCTCTCCCGAACATAATTCAGAAAAGCCCTCTCCTGTTTGCGTGTAATTGCCTCTCTTGTCACACTGTCGTTTACAACGACTGTGGCAAGCTGAAATTCAAATGGATTTTTGTGCAACCAATCATCATCGACTGCCATCTGAAATGCCGGACGTACAACACCTCTGACCGTGTGAATCGTGCTATATCCTCTGCCATCCCTTTGCAGCTTAATCAGCCACAGTTTGGCATCAGAAAGACGCACACTGTTAATCGGGCGTTTCCCAAATTCCTCTTTTTTAAGGATGTTGAGTACAAAGTTATAACCTGTCTTTGTGTTCTGCCGTACACCTGTTTTTAACGAGATGTACTTTTGGACAAGTTCCAAAACCGTTATCTCTCCACCCTGCGGAATCAGTTCAGCTTCCAGCCGCTGCTTGATTTCCCGCTCCTTTTCCCGGAGCGCAAGATCATCCCGCTTTCCAGCCGGAAGTCTGTCACCTTTTTCCAGTTTCCAACTGTACACGAACTGAACATTTCCAGCATTGTCGTAATACTTGTACGCATACCGTCCATCTTTGCGTTGGCTCTCTCCGTTGCGAAGAATCCGCTTCTTTTTATCGCGTCTTTTCTCGCTCATCTTCCCTGCTCCTTTCGTTGTACAAAAAGAGCCTCAGCAACAATATATTGTTAGTATACCATAGCTGAGGCGTTTTTTCCATACGTCACGGACGAGGTCAACCAATTATTTTATGCTGCTACGCACCATTTTGTTAGATTGCCGATAGTTCTTCCAGAAAAGTTTCAAAGCGTTTTCTCTTGATCAACACTTTTACACCGTTCTGGATCACAAAGCCGGAATCCAAATTTTCTGATGCAATCTGCCGCAGCTTCTTTTCTCCAATGTTAAAA
This sequence comes from uncultured Lachnospiraceae bacterium, assembly GCA_902463835.1. Lineage (GTDB taxonomy): Bacteria > Bacillota > Clostridia > Lachnospirales > Lachnospiraceae > 14-2. The sequence goes on along the minus strand of CABQGZ010001127.1, from coordinate 151 downwards.
TATTCAGACGCTTCATCAATGGTAAGGCAGAACTTATCCTTGATTTGTACTCCGCCATCCATAGTTACACCGTCCTTTCCATACTCTAAGCGTATAAAAACAAAAAATGAGCCAACGGACGGCTGCTGGCAGCAACCCACGGGAATCTCAC
>CABQGZ010001126.1 GCA_902463835.1 uncultured Lachnospiraceae bacterium | reverse complement strand
TCTGCATGAGGGAAAAGTCATGGTTAATGCTGTGACAGGGAATGGTCCAATGCTGATTCCGGGTATCGGGCCACGATGGCGGCGCGGCACGCAGCTGAAAGCGACCGAGCGGCCGTTGAAGTATACCGCGGCAAAGAATCCGGATGCAGGGCCGTTCTGGGGACGGCGCCTTCAGGAAAAGGAAGGCGATGCCATGCTGACGGATCTGAAGAACTACGTTCGGGGGAGGCCTGATCCCGTATGAATGCTTTGGAAACAGTCCGCGGCTGGTTGGCAGATTTTCCACAGTACAATGTACTCTCGGGCTTTCAGGTGGACTATACCGACAAGATCCCCAATACCGGAGGTATCCTGCCGGACGGACTGGTGGAAGTAAGCCGGAAACGGGATATTGTTGGCAATACCACAATCACCAACCAGTACAACTTTGGCCTGTACTATGTGTTTGAAAAGGCTCCCAATGACGATGAAGGGGCCGCAAAAAACGCTGATTGGATCGTAGACCTGCAAGAGTGGGTTCAGGAGCAGTCAGTAACCGGAGCCGCGCCGGTATTCGGGGATGATCCCCGTGAAGAGCGGATCACCGCACAGAATGGTACGCTGCTACAGACTGATGAGGAAGGAACCGGCGTCTATGTAGTGCAGCTATCTGTACGGTTCATCAAAAAGTTTAAGGGGGAAAACAAATGGCTGATATGACGTTTAACACGCCCGCAGGTCAGGTCGTAGACCGTAAGCTGCTGATTTTGTATCTGAATACCGGGACCAAGACTGCCCCAGTGTGGAGTCCCATCGGCAAGCGCGTGGAAGACAGTTCCATGGAATACGATTACAGCGAGGAAAGCAAAACCGACATCTTCGGTAACACCTACACCACCATGAAGAAGCCCACGATCACGCAGAGCTTTGAACCTTGTGAGATGGACTCCGGCGATGTTGCGCAGGTGAAGATCTGGAACCAGTCCATCAAGGATCAGGATGTGGCTGCTATGGCTGCCAACGACCTTCTGGTGGTTCATGCTTACGCCGGCACGGCTGATACGGCAGTATTTGCCGAACGGTATGAATCCTGCATGGTGAAGCCTGCATCTCTGGGCGGCAGCGCCAATGTGGGTATGCCCATTGATGTGACCTTCGGCGGTACCCGCACCACGGGGACAGCAGCAATTGACGATGGCACGGTCACCTTCACCAAAGCAGCCTGATAGGAGGATATATCTGTGAATGCTTTGAATTTCTCTACTGGCATCAAAACCTTCGATGTCAATGATGGTGCTGCGCAGATCAGCTACAATCCAACAGACGTGAACTTTGTTTCCGCCCTGTATGATCTGTTTGTGGCCTGCTCTGAGCGGTATGAGGCTGATAAGGACAAGAAGTTTGAAAATAATACTGCATTTTTCGAATACGCAAAACAGCGCGATTCGGAAGTGCGTTAGGGAATTGACGCTTTGTTTGGCGAAGGTTCTGCTGCTTCAGTTTTTCAGGGCATCAGTTCCTACGCTATGGCGGATGGCCTTCCTCTGTGGACAAACTTCCTGTTGGCTGTCATTGATACGGTGCCGGAGGAAATGAGCAAGCAGATCAAGACATCCAAGCCGCGTGTGGAGAAGTACCTGAAGAAATATCACCGCTGAGAGGAGAATCGGATGGAATACACTTTGCCAAAAACAGTATTTGTGGGTGGCAGGGAGTATTCCATCCGTTCTGATTATCGCGCTATTTTGGAT
>CABQGZ010001125.1 GCA_902463835.1 uncultured Lachnospiraceae bacterium | reverse complement strand
AAAGGATGCCGGCTATGACGCCAAAGAACAGGTTTACAAAGAAAGAGATGGCGGGGGCTTCGCTGTCCCAGGTGCGGCGGCAAAAATAAGGGCGGTAAAACAGAAAAATCGAAATGCCAGACGCTTAGACGCAGTGCAGACCGAGAAATTGGTTTGTGCTGCCTTTGTTATTTTATGGGAAAAAGGAGAAAAAGAATGAAAAACAACGCACTGGTCGTGATCGACCTGCAGAATGACATCACGAAAAACTACAGGGAGATCATCGAAAACGTCAACAGGGCCATCGACTGGGCGGTTCAAAAAGAGCTGTGGGTCATTTACATACAGCACAACAACTTATCCGCAGGAACGCGGACATTCAAGCCCGGCACACATGGCGCGGAGTTTGTGCCGGAGCTGAAGATCGTATCCGACCATATCTTCACCAAGTCAAAAAGCAGCGCCCTGACCAGCGAGGCGTTCACCGCATTTATTCAGGAGCACGGCATTACCGAATTCTATGTTGCCGGCGCAGATGCCGCGGCCTGCATCAAATCCACCTGCTTCAATATGGCAAAAAGCGGCTATACCGTTCACGTGCTGTCGGACTGCATCACCAGCTACGATAAAAAGAAGCTGCCGGAGATGCTCGCCTATTATGAGAGCAAGGGCTGTTCTGTCGCGGAGCTTCACGAGATCATGCAGGCGTAAATGCTGCGGTGATCAAGAGGCGCATCAGCGCAGACGCAAGAAATGGAGGGAAAGGATGACAAATTGTCTCGCAGAATGTAAATTTGCAAACCTTCTGTTCGTAAATGTCCGTATACGGGATGAGGAAACCATTGCACTGTTTGACACCGGCGCGGGTATGACGGTCATTGCGCGAAGTGCTCTTGCGCGGCTGGGGGGTGAAATGGAAAACAGTGCCCTCCATGCGGGGAATAATAACGGGTTGGTTCGGGCGTTTCCAACCGCTGTCATCTCAAACGTCCGGCTTGGAGATATCTGCATAGAGAAGCTCCGGGTGATCGTGGCAGACGATGCTGACTTTGCCCTCTGCGATGAGAGCGGCGCTGCCTTTCCTGCTGAAATGCTGCTCGGCTGGGATGTTATTTCCCAATACCATTGGAGCTATTCCGCGAAAAGCGGCACGCTGCTGGTCAGTACGTCACAAAGGGCGTCCGCTCTTTGTGATCCTGACGCCAGGCAAGGTCCTGTCGTTTTCCCCGCATATTCAGGGTATCGGTTCAAAGCCAGAGTCGATACCGGCCACACCAGCTCAACGCTCAGCGCCGCCTGGCGTACGCGGCTGCCGGATGTTGAGTGGCATGAAGCGGAGAGCGTTGGCATCGGTTCTGTGCAGCATACGTCGTGTCCCTATATGCGGAACTTTCAAATCGTGTTCCAAGATCGTTTGATCACGCTGCGGGATGTGGATATTAGTGGAAAATTATATGGCCAGCCGGATGATGTTGAAGCATTGCTTGGCTATGACTTTTTGGAAGGGATGGACTGGCGGCTGGATCAGGAATTTCAGGTTTGAACGGATCAAAATAAGAACGAGTATAGGAGGCTATATCATGTCAAAAAACATACGGAAGATCGGGAAGAGAACGATTACGATGCTGCTGACCGCAGTCATATTGCTGGCCGCCTTTATGACGGGATGTACCAGGCAGTCAGGAACCCCCAATAACACACCTTCGGAGGTGGACACCCCGGCCGGATCTGATACCCCGGCAGATGCGCCGTCGGTG
>CABQGZ010001124.1 GCA_902463835.1 uncultured Lachnospiraceae bacterium | reverse complement strand
ATAGTATTGAAAAGTAGTTGAAAAAAGTCAACTATTTTGGTATACTTCATAGGTAAAACAAAGAATGCGCATATGCAGGCCTATAAGGCGCAGAACGTATGTATAAGAGATCGGAAAGAAGACAGAATAAAGACAGGTGCCCTATGATTAAAAAGATAGAAATATTAGGTATTCAGCTGGATAATTACACAGTGCGGGAAGCCACGCGGAAGGTGGAAGAATATCTGAATAATACAGTAATGAATACCATTGAGTCCATATCGATGCAGATGCTGGTGATGGCTGGGGAGGATGAGGCGTTAAAAGAAAGCATTGAGAACCTTGACCTGGCTATCATCAGTGAGAAAGAAATCTTAAAAGCAGCGGGGGTGTACCTGTTCGGTGAGACGAAGCAGCAGCTGGAACAGCTGGAACGCTTTCTGAAAACAGATTATCCAAGATTGCGGATTGCGGGGAAGTTTGCCATGGAGGAATGTCTGGGTGACTTCGACGGTGTAGTCAATGAGATCAATATCGCCACCCCGGATGTGATATTTTCAATACTACCCACGCCGGAACAGGAATATTTTCTCATGGAAAACAGAGGAAAGATCAATGCCAAGATCTGGTATGGACTGGGAGGCGCTTACGCCAGGGCGCAGGGAGTTTCCTATCTTGCCGCAATGGCGAAGAAAATGGTGCACAAAGGGATGCTGCGCAGTATGTTATCCAAATATAATCGAAAAAAAGAGGAATGAGCGGTGGAAGCGATTACAAATAAAAGACCGTGGCTGTCATGGATCATGATCTTTGTGGGCACAGGTCTGATGTCTTTGGCCATCAAATGCATTTTCGACCCGATCGGCCTGGTCACGGGAGGTTTTACGGGAATTGCGATTCTTGTCAAGGGAGTGACCAGCTCTTTTGTGGAGGGAGGAATTCCTCTGTGGCTGACGAACCTTGCACTGAATGTTCCTGTATTCCTGGTGGCATTGGGAATCAAGGGAAAAAGCTTTATCGGGCGCACTGCAGTGGCAACCTTTCTCCTGTCCGCCTGGTTGTATGTGATCCCGGAGGTGGATCTGGCATCCAGGGACTATACGTTGGCCGCGGTATTTGGCGGTGTGATCACCGGCATTGGAATTGGTATGATCTTTCTGGCCAAAGCCACTACCGGCGGCACAGATATGGTGGCGGCATTGATCCAGCATAAGCTGAAACACTACTCCATTGCTCAGATTATGCAGGTGCTGGACGGAATTGTGGTGCTGGCAGGCCTTACCTTGTTTGGTATTCAGCCTGCCCTGTATGCCGTTGTGGCCATATTTATCACTGCCAAAATATCAGATGGACTGATGGAGGGGTTTAAGTTTTCAAAAGCAGCGTTTATCATTACGGATAAATACCAGGAAGTGGCACGGGTCATTATGAAGGATCTGAACCGTGGCGTGACGGGATTGGAGGCCAGAGGGATGTACTCCGGCCAGGAAAAATGTATGCTGTACTGCGTGGTATCCAAGAAGCAGATCGTGGAAGTGAAGGAACTTGTACTGGAAATTGATAAGAATGCATTTGTGATTGTGACCGATGCCAGAGAGGTGTTGGGCGAGGGATTTCAGGAATATTATGGTTAAAACGGCCTTTGGTTACTATGCCAAAGCTCAAAATCAGATTTTTTTGGAAAAAAAGACGAGGAAATGCATAAAATTTATGTATTTCCTCTTTTCTTTTTTGTAGTTTTGCATTAAAATACTAAAT
>CABQGZ010001123.1 GCA_902463835.1 uncultured Lachnospiraceae bacterium | reverse complement strand
GCTCGCAGCATACAATTGCATTTTTCGATATGTATCAGATATTCCCAGGCCTGGAACAAACGTAAGACCTTCTTCCACATCATACATTTGTTCTGGGCAGCCCCACCATCACATACTTCACGTAATTTTCCAACAAGCCTCCTGCATAGAAACTCAGAAAGCACAAGATCACACGCAGGGTAATCTTAACTCCCCTGGGCAGACTACGAATTCCAGGCACTCTGCGATCCCAACGAAACAGATTCGCGCCGATGACCACCGGCATCCACATATACAGAATTATGGCTGCTATCTCCAGGAAAATTGCCATTGCGCCCCCAGGCGCCACTTCCTGTACGAAGCTGATACCGGATATAAAAAAGAAGATATAAGAAAGACATGCCACCGCCTTCTTCCATTCCACGCCTGTGCGAAAGCCTGGAATCCAGCTTTGATCCTTCTTAGACGCCGCCCCTTTTTGGCCACCATTTTCCACTGGTGTTCCTTCTACGCTTCCATATCCAGCTGCAGTTCCCGTCCTTCCCGCATATATTCCTGCAGCTTTGCCCGCGTCTCCAATCCTCCTTAAGTCAACTTTCTCAAGCTCCCGACGCAGCCTTTGAACAGACTCGTATCGATTTTGGGGATCTATCTGTGTACACCTGCGAACAATCGCCTGCAGCTCCCTCCCCTCCGGCAGTGCTGCATCCGGAAGACTCCCTGTCATCATTACATTCAAAAGAATTCCCACTGCATAGATATCGGTTCGCGCGTCCGTCTGCCGGAAACCGAATTGCTCAGGTGAGGCATACCCCACCGTTCCAAGGATCGCGGTATCCTTTGGCTGATTCTCCTTCTGAAACCGGGCAATTCCAAAATCAAGAAGCTTCACTACCCCGTCCGTGGAGATCAGAATATTCTCCGGTTTCAGATCGCGGTGAATGATATGATATCTGTGGATTATCTCCAGACCGTCCAGAATCTGGTACAAGTAATCCAGCGTCTCCTCCCTTCCCAGGCTTCCCCTTTCCTCCAGCATATCCTCCAATGTCCGCCCGCTTACATACTCCTCCAGCACCGTACACTTGTCCTGTGAAAAGCAAACATCCTGCACCACAATCAGATTGGTATGACAAATAGACCTTATCTGCTGATAGATACCACCCTGCGCGACGGGAATCTCTTTTCTCACATAGAGACAGTGACTTTCCTTCCTCATCACCAGCGTTGTCCTATACACCTCATTGTTATTGAGGCAGGTCAGTTCCTGATAAACCTCGTTGATATATTCCAGATGATCCTGTTGGTTCATTTGCATTTTTCCCTTGCCTTCTTTCTCCTTCTCTACTATTATTATATAGGAGATTCTTTCTCCAACGCAATACCTATTCCAAAAATGTTTTTTCAAGAAAGGATTTCACGTATGAAAAAATCAACCGGCGAATTACTTGCTCTCTTAAAAAATACAAACGACATCAACGCTTATCTGGCAGACCAGAAAAAAAATCTGAACGAAAAAAAGCTTTTCAAAAGCGGCTGTATCAAGAGCTCCGCTCTGGACAGAACCTATGGATATCAGATTTTTTCTGGTGTCAAACATCCTTCTCGTGATAAGCTGCTGGCCTTGTGCTTTGGGATGGAGCTGACTGTGGAGGAGGTACAGCACTTGCTGAAACAGACTGGTTACACTCCCCTGTATCCGCGAGAACGCCGTGACAGTGTCATTCTCTTTTCCCTAAGCCACAACCTGCCCCTGGAA
>CABQGZ010001122.1 GCA_902463835.1 uncultured Lachnospiraceae bacterium | reverse complement strand
GTTTCTTTGCAGTGCTGTTTGCAAAGAATGACACATCTGATTTGTTTTGTGCCATTGAGTCTGATTTTCTGGACTTTGTCCATGAAACCAATGACCTGTTGTGCAGCAGCGGTTTGCCGGCTTTGTATGTGCGGAATCCTTATGACTGGCTGTTTCTGCACTGTGCCAATCATCCCTATCCGTTGGAAGAACTGCGGTCTGCCATGCGGCGGTACTATTTTGACCAGGCAGACGAAAAAAGCACATCACTTTCCACACTGTGATGAAAGTGATGTGCATGGATCATGTTGCTGTTAGAACATAGTCTTGATTTTAAAACTGCATTTGCAGGTGTAAGTAGAAGTCACCGCTGTTACGGTGTACCATGCGTGCTTCTGTGCCTTCTTCGGTCAGAATGTTTTGAAACATCCGGTGAAATTGAATGCTGGAAATGCTGCAGGGAAATCGATTCTCCCGGCAGTAGCTTAAAAATCCGGCATATACCACAGCGGTTCGCTCTGCTTTTTTGTGCTTGGGTTCTGGCAGGACGATGCAGTGATTGTAAAATGCCTTTACCACATTGTGTTCGTTTTTGTAATGCTCCAATGCAGCTTCGCAGGCAGGAGAATAGGTGAAATTGTAATCGTTGTCGATCAGCCGTTCCAGTCCGGCATAGGCAAAATTGAAGATGCCCGGGAGTTCTTGCATCAGATCTCCTTCCAGATAAATGTTCTTGTAGAGAACACCCTCCTCCGGTTCTTGATTGGGAGCGAGGTCATGGAAACACTGTTCAAAGAGAATGATCAGCAGCCGGCGATAGAACCCGTCGCTGTAATCCTTGGTCTGGATCATATCATTTGCAAGGAGAATGAACTTGCTGTGGATCTCTGTGGTATAGGACTTTTCAAATTTTTCTTCGATTTCAATGGAATCGCCGCCGGTCAGTGCCTTTAGGTCTGCTGTGCTGTATAGCTTTTCTGTCTTGGTTTCAGAGGAAATGTTCAGCAGCTTTCGGTCCAGGTTTTGCTTGCCAAATCTTCCGCTGCTGATCTGATCCAACGCAACAGCAGATACATTCCGTTCTCCCAGCATATGCTTGATCATGTTGGATAACAGAGACTTTCCGTTGGAACCGGAACCCAGAAAGACAACAAGTTTCTGCATAATGTCTTCATAGTATAGGCAGGCTCCCATGATCTCCTGAACCAGATCGATCCGTGTCTGGTCATTGTCAAAGAGTTCCTGCAGAAAGCGGAAAAACTGCGGTGCTTTTGCCTTGGGGTCGTAGTCATATGGAATCTGTACCAGACAAAAGATGTCCGGCGTTGGTTTCTCTATCGTTTCCTCCTGTAAATCGAAGATGCAGTTTTGGAATTGCAGAAGTCCCGGACGCATTCCGTTATCCTCTGCATAGGGAACCTTTCGCTTGAAATAGGGGATGTACTCGTTTTCCTGCTTTCGTTTCCAGATATTGCAGGAAGCTTCTTCAATGATCGCAAAGAAAATCTTTTTGTATGCGTGGTCTTCCAGGTATTCATAACACTTTGACTTGAAATTGTAGAAGTAGAGCTTTCCGTTGCAGTATAATGCGTGGACTCTTGTCATTGCATACTGAATAAATACGGTGTGGTCGAATTGAATCTTGCTGCCGTTTTCTTGAGTAAATCCACGCTGTGCCAGCATCTTTTCCTTGACTTCTTCCGGCGGCAGACTGCTTTTCCATTGTTCGTTTTCTTTGTCTTTGGCAATGTAGTTTGTTTC
>CABQGZ010001121.1 GCA_902463835.1 uncultured Lachnospiraceae bacterium | reverse complement strand
CCCATATAGTGAATCTTCTCGTTCAGCCGCTTTAAGTCGGCATCGGTAGATTTGGCGGTGTTGCGGGCATCGGACATTTTGACGGACAGCTCATCGCGCGCTTTTTTCAAATCTTCATAGCTATCATAACCATGCTGCTGTACATAGACGATGGTATTTGCCATCTGCTGCAAATTGGAAATTTTGACTTTCTGAGCATAGGCGCGACTTTGCTGGGCTTTTACGCAGTCCTGCAAATTCACTACCAGACGAAGATTGGACTTGATATAGAGAACGGCAATGGGGTCAGCAACACTCCATTGTTGTTTTTCTTTTGCAGCGGTGATCGCGTTACTTTCAAAAAGCGTCAGAAGATGTTCACGGTCAAAACTGGTTCCCAGAGTTCTGGCAGAGATGTATTTTTCTCTGTCCGGGAGAAGGTAACTAAATCGACCACGGTGGTCTTTTACCAAAATGTTGGATTCGGTTTGGAGTAGGCGGCTGAACTCTTCAAAAGATTTTGCTTTCTTCGCCGCAGCAGTAATGGCATCGCGCAGCTTATCTTTTTCCGTTTGAAATTTGGTCTTCATGGGAGTGAGACCCTCTGCAACAAGTTCAGCGTTCAACTTGTCCAGATTGATCTGCCCGCGCTGTTTAGCATAATACTCCTGCTGCGTGATTTTGTTGACGGACGGGGAAAGCAAATCCACCTGATTGAGATTTTCCCTCAAGCAGATATTCATAAGAGATTGCTGTAAATGCTTTAGGTAATCTTTCGTCAGATGGTGTTTGTAGCCCGCCTTACAGTCGATGGGACGTTCCATAAAGGGCTGCTGCGGAACATCCAGCTTTCGCAGACTGTTGATTACGATATGCACATGGATATTGCCGCTGCCGTTGTGACCGTCCATGTGGGTGCAGACCAACGCCTGATGCCCCGGAAAGTTGGCTTTTACATATTCCATGCCGATGGCCTGCGCCTGTTCACCTGTCAGTCCACACTCGTCTTTGTCGGCAGGATCGAAGCTGATGAGGTAGTGGTGCGTCTTGATTTCGTCGTAATTCTGATTCTTGTGGTACTGCGCATTAAGCATTTCGCACTCCACATCAAAAAGTTCCGGTTCACAGTTTATGCCCTCCAGAAGAATATCTCGACGGAGTACCCAGTTCCCGTTTGCATCCAGCAGGGGTTTCTTCAGAACTTCGTCATGCTCATATTTCAAATAGTCGAGTGCCGCGCCATAGTCTGCACTTTTACCCGCGACGTGTTTTAAGATTGCCACGATAATCACCTGCCAATTCTGCAATTTCTTTCCGCATAGCGCGAAGGTCGGTCATGCAACGATTGATTTCTTCCAGCATAGTACGAGATTGGATGCCGCCGCTGTTGAAAAAGGCTGCAATTTGGTTCAGGTTATTTCCGATATGGGAAAGCTGACTTGCAAAATCTCGCAGTTCTGCAATGTCGGCAACGATGTTGTAATGAACGTGAAGTTTCTCGGTTATGGCCTGTTTCCTTACATAAACGGCAACGGGATAGCCAGCCTGTTCAGCAGAACACGAAACCAGTGCGTACTCCACATCGGTAAAGCGAACCATTACGTTATTAGTCCGTCTGATACTTTCATCCTTTTTCGGGCGTGCCATAGTGTGATCCTCCTGCATTTATAGTTGCGAAGCAATTCCCGATAAGCCGCAGGCGTTCGGCTGCGAACACATTCGTGTGGAGCCAGATAGCCAAAATCCAAGATTTTGTGCGTACC
>CABQGZ010001120.1 GCA_902463835.1 uncultured Lachnospiraceae bacterium | reverse complement strand
GTGCTGGCATTTCCGGTGAAAGTCCTGAAAGAGCAATATCTCTCCATGAAAAGTTCATCAAGTGGAGCATTCGGGACTGACGGAGCAGCAGGAAGCCTTGCTGTTTGCACAGCAGACCGGTGTCTCTGCACCGCTGACCGCAGGCGCAAAAATGCGCGCCAAGATTCGCGGCGGCGACCCGGAAGCCATTGCATTTCTGAACGCCACCAACCGTGCAGGCTTTGGTCTGAGCTTTGCTCAGAGCCACGCAAAGTGGAAAATCGCCTGCATCGCTACGGCCTTTGCCGAGTATCGGAAACACGGTGCGCGCATTTACACCGATGCGCTCCGTGTGCTGGCAGAAGCATGGGAGGGCGATATTGATTCCCTCCGTGCCGAGGTATTGCAGGGCGTGACACAGTTTGTCGCTCTGTACGACCACGAGTATGACCCTATTCGCCTGATTCGGCAGCTCCAGCGCACCAGCCCTGTGGTGATTTATCGCAGCGGTCAGGCAATGACCGGGCCGAACTATCAGAAGTATATGCTCCAGATTCTGAAAGCCTACAACGGCTCCAGTCGCACGAAAAGCCTTCCCATCAAGCAGTAAGTCATTTCCCTGCTTATGGCAGATTTCCTTTCTCACTGCAAAAGCCGTCCTGCCGGGCGGCTTTTGCTACATATTACAAAGGGGGCTTGGTCTTTATCGTTTATGTGACAAGAAATTTCGGCTTCCGCCGTGGAGAAATCTACTTTGCCGATTTAGACCCACACTATGGTTCAGAGCAGGGCGGCAAACGTCCTGTTATTGTTATTCAAAATAATACAGGAAACAAATTTTCGCCGACTGTCATTGTAGCCGCAGTGACCTCTAAGATTTCCAAAAAGCCCAATCAGCCGACCCATGTTCTCATTGATAAGAACCCGGCGTTTAATCGTCCATCTGTTGTACTACTGGAGCAGCTTTTCACCATCGATAAAGAGCGCATCAACAATTTCATGGGGCTGACAAGCGACTGGGAAATGGCGCAAATAGAGAAAGCTCTGAAATGCAGTCTGGCACTGGATCAGGAAAATTTGGTCAAAAACGATTCCAAAACAGCATAACAGGCGAAAAAATCACAAATGGTAAACTCGCAATTTTGGCATCCTTGCAATCATGGAGCAATCTGGATATCCTTGGAGCAGGATGGCATTCAATGGCATCTGGAAAGCAATCACTCATAATAGAAAAGAGGTACAATATGGCATTTGCAAGAACTGAAATCAAGGAACTGGAACCCATGGTCAAGTCGGGCAAGAAGCGTTTTGTCCGCTATCAGGAGGGTGCAGAACTCTACTCGATGGGTCTGCATACATTTGAACAACTCGCAAAGGAAGCAGGAGCAATTTACAAGATTCGCCGCGTGGTGCTGGTGAATCTGGACATTTTTGATGAGTATCTGGACACCTTCCGTATGTGAGAGTTTTGCACCTCCGGCGCACTGCCGGAGGTCTTACATAAAACCCTGTTACCCGTTCTTGTGATTCCGGGCAGATTAGAGTATAATGAACATAATAATATTCGCACGATGGGAGGTTCCTGCATGGGCAGTTATCTGAATCCGGGCAGCAAGGGCTTTCAGGAAAGCCTGAACTCTGAGATCTATGTGGACAAGTCCGGGCTGATCGAAAAGACGAACGCTGTCATCAATACCCGGCAGAAGTTCATCTGCGTTAGCCGCCCCAGACGCTTCGGTAAGTCGATGGCTGCGGATATGCTGACAG
>CABQGZ010001119.1 GCA_902463835.1 uncultured Lachnospiraceae bacterium | reverse complement strand
CGCTATGGCTGTGGTGACCGCCGTAGGCAGATGAAGGCTTTTTGCAAACAAAATGATATATGGCACCGGAATTTTATGTATATACGCCTTCCGCCATTCAGCCAACCGTCAGCGGCAGACGGAATGAAATGTGTTTTTGACCAGTGCCGCATCTGCTCCCGTACAGCATTATGTACGGCAATGTTTCGGGGATTTCCGTTGTCATAACAAATCCCTACCGAACGCCTTAGTTTAGGGGGCGGCAGATTTATGATCTGCACTCGGTATGCGCAGCCGCTTGTCGGCACTCTGTTCTGCAGAGTTGCGCTGGGGCAGCCTTTCCTTAATGGGAAGATGAGTCCACAGTCCTAACCAATGTTACAATTTCATATTGCTCTCTGCGACGAAGTGGAATGACCTTCTTTTCGGAAGTGACTTTTCAAATGATTATCCTATCGGAATGTCCGCAAAAATGACCTTCTTTTTCAAAGGCGGCGCAGGAGATTGAAACTCCTGCGCCGCCGATTTTATTCCTGTGGAAAAGGCCCTGTAAAAAAATATTCTGCTTTTTACTTGCCAACGGCGATCTCCTGTCTCATATTCTCTTTGCTTTAATCTAAAAGGTAAATTTATCACAAAGATGAGTTGCCAATGAGTGAAAACTCAAAACAGACTGACATTGTAACTGATATTTTAGATGCTGCGTTTGACAAGCCGTGGGATGTGTACTCCCCGGAGGAATACAAGCATCAGTTGGCGAAAGCACAAGCCGAGATCAGAAAGCTAACGCCGGAGCAGGAAATGAAAAAGATGAACAGGCGTATGAATCTCAGAGTTCAGGCGACAGCCATCTACAGAAAGGATCACAATAAAAGCAGAGCGACAAGAGCGAGATACTATCAGGCTTTTTGCTATACCTGCGACTATCTTGCAGATACCTGTAATCTTCAAAAGGTATCTAAATATCACGCCTACACACTTCCGTAAGGTTGTGGAGTATTGGAAGTAGTACAAAGCACCATTCAAACCGAACTTTCCGGTTTTCGTAAATACTGCGAGTATGCCGAGTGTAAACACCTGATGACAAAGAACAATGGACTGAAACTGCCGAAGCGTGAATCTCAAAAGTATAACCGTGGCTGGCTGCCTCACGAATATCAAAAAGCAAGAGAGCTTGCCGAATTTATGGGCAGGTTCGATGTACGTGATGGATTAGATTTAGGATGGCACTTAGGACTTCGCATTATTGAAGCCTGTCAGCTCAAGGTGGGAGATGTGAAAAAAGTGCTGGGGTGGGGTGGTCCGGACATTAAGGGGAAAGGCGGACAAATTCGTTTTATCAACGGTTGTACCGTGAAGCGAAAGCAAAGGATTTGACAGACGAAGATTTTATTATCAGCAAGACGGTCAGATACGGTCCCCGTATGGAAAAGAAATCAATCGAAAACTGGATTTACAATCACCGCAAGAACTTCACCGATCCCGACCGCCGGAAGAAGGTAAATCCCGGTAAGAAACCACGAATTGATAAAATTGTCTTTCACGGACTTCGACATAGCTACAATCAGAATCGGGAGAAGCTGCTTAAAGGCGATCCGAGAAAACGCCAGAAGCTCAGTGAGGGATTAGGACATCACCGCTTGGCGGTGACGAATATTTATACTGAGTAAGGAGGGATGAAATCGGTGGGTAGAGAGTTCAAAATCATTCTCAAATCCCACATACCTGAAAATGAAATTGAAGCATTGGCAAAATGCTTCCTGCCGG
>CABQGZ010001118.1 GCA_902463835.1 uncultured Lachnospiraceae bacterium | reverse complement strand
GTGTTGTGTCCGGTGCATGGGCCGCTGCGGAGATTGCAAGCGCGAATGGAGGTAGCTTCTGATGGCTGAATATTTGACAAATACAACTGACTTGACAAAGGTTGCATCAGCCATCCGGGAAAAGGGCGGCACATCTGACCCACTGGTCTATCCAGATGGATTTGTGACGGCCATTGGGAACATTCAGACTGGCGGCGGGGGAGGCGCGACGGCTCTTATTGTTCCGAAAGACATTACATTTTTTGATTGCGATGGCACTGTGATTGATGCCTGGACAATGGAAGAACTTCAGGCCAAAACAGCATTGCCAGAGATTCCATCCTGGTCAGGTTGGTCTGCTGGATACTGGAATTGGACCCTAGAACAGTTACAGACTCAAAATCTGCCTATGGATGTTGCTGTGCAACGTTTCCCCGTAAATTCAGCGGGAGCGGCTTGTATTCGTATATGTTTGCCGGAAGGACGATTGACTTTAGGCGTAACGTTGTGCCTCCTCACAACAAAAGCGAAAGTAGAAGTGGACTTTGGTGATGGAACTACTACCACCCTAAGCAAAAGCTCTTCATCGTCACCCAAATATCAGTCTACTTATATGCACACCTATCCTGCACCCGGATACTATGACATAACGCTTACGCGAATTACTGGCAGTTATTCTGTTTATGGTGAACAGGTCCTTTTTGGGAAAAGCAGGGCATCGAGTAACACAGCTCCAACACCTCAACCCGCTGACTATGTATATCTTAATGCTATTCAGGAAGCGCCATTTTCTATCTCTATCTACAATACCTCTGCAAGGATTGATTCAGTTGTATCCAAGAGTAAATCACTACTTGGTGTTAATTGGATAAAATTTTCAAGTCTACATGGCGCCTCGGGAGGTTTTACCGCAAACTTCAAAAATTGTACAAGCTTGCAGAGGGTATCGATAGGCTATAGTGGGAATATGGGGTCGTTTAATTTTACGGGATGCACTGCCTTGACTGTGTTAAAAATGCCCTGGTCGGCATCTTCGGGCGCATCGTTACCAATTCTTACAGGTTGTCGGAGCTTAACTTCGTTATATGCGGGGGCGTCAAACCCTAATACATCTATTAAAGCGAATATGTTTTCAGGTTGTACCGGCATGAAGTTGTATGATTTTTCGCGGAGCACTGTTGTCATACCTCTAGAGGATACTAATGCGTTCGAAGGCATCCCTAGTGATTGTCAAATCCGCGTTCCGGCATCGCTTGTCGACGAATGGAAGGCTGCTACAAACTGGTCAATCTATGCAGATTATATCGTGGGGGTGTAATAATGATTCAAAGAGAATTTTATGCACAGCGTAAGGATGGTGTGAAGCTATACCGTACCTATTCTGATGCAGGAATGATGATTCGGCAGAATGAAACTGGTGTGGAATATACAGAGGCTATTGATGTTGAGGGCGCACCATATACCTACACGGAGACGGACACGCCGATTAAAACGCCGGAGATGACTACTGAAGAACGTTTGCAAGACGCTGAGACGGCACTAGGAATCATGTTTGGGGAGGCGGAATGATGACCTACACAGAAAGGGCCAGAGCATTGAGACCATACATTGAAAAAGCATCTGTGAGCCTAGCTGATGAAGATGCACTGCAAGCAGTAGAGCTGTTTCCCCAGTGGGTGACAGGCCGTGCTTATGCGGTTGATGAGCGGCTGCAATATAAGAATGTGCTGTATCGCGTGGTGCAGGCGCATACCTCGCAGGCAGATTGGCCG
>CABQGZ010001117.1 GCA_902463835.1 uncultured Lachnospiraceae bacterium | reverse complement strand
CGTCCGGACAGCTCTCGAAAAAGCGTGAAAGGCCCTCCAGCCCATCGCTGGCCTCCGCCACAATGCTGCAGCCGATCTCCTCCCAGGGCACCAGCTTACGCAGGCATTTCCGCACATTGACATCATCGTCCACAATCATAATCCGAAGCATTACCCACCGCCTCCTTCTACCATGCACAAGGAGGGCGTCCCCAAAAATACGGAACACCCTCGTTGTTACATCTTTGATGTAACCTTTCTTCTTTATTTTGTACCCAAAAACTCTGTATACTGTGTCTGAATCTCCTCGATAACCTCGTCAAGTCCTGCTGCCTTTAACTGCTCGTTCAACTGTTTGATTCCTTTCTCAGGCTCTACAAATCCGAACAGAAGGGGCGGCAGATATTCTGCCATAACGGCGTTGATGGTAGCCTGCTGACCCGAAATCTTGTCCGTATTCAGGCAAAGGCCAAGGTCACATGCCGCGTATGCAGTCTGGTTCCATGCCTCAAACTGATCCCACTTGTCATCCGGCTCGCTGACCAGAAGCGTACTGATCAAGTTATTTCCGGTAGTCCAGTTCTGACCGGCATAGAGGCTCATTCTATTTTCTACCGTCTGTGCTTTTCCATCTACCAGAGTGTAATGCTTATCAGGAACACCCAGATAAAAGGCATCCTTCACCTGCTGGTCGGTATTCCAAAGCTTTAAGAACTCATAGGCGCGCTCCGGATTCTTACATTTTTTGAAGACACCGAATACACTTCCTCTTGCTGAGTCGTTGGTTACCTTGGGCTGTCCTGCCACATACAGAACCTCATTGGCCTCCCATCCCTCATGGGGATTTAAATCTGACAGCGGTGAAAAGCTCTTTGCCGGTACGCCGTACTTCAGACCACCCTCCAGCCACTCCGCATTCTCGGTAATGGTCAAAGTATCCGGATCTACATAGCCCTTCTGATTCCAGTCATACATGGTATTGATCAATTCCGCAAATTCTTCCGTCTCAAATGGATTCACAACGGTTTTTCCCTCATCATGCTTGATGGCAGCATACAAAAGACCATTTACAAAATCATAATCATCCAAAAGCCCAAGCTTAAGCACCTGATTATAGTTTCTGGCAAGAATGGTAAGCCCGGTTCTTCCGTCCGCCTTGCAAGCCTCCAGCACTTTCTCAAGATCCTGGAAATCCGTAATGGAAGCCGGATCAATGTTATATTTCTCTAACATGGAGGGTTCTGCAAAAAAGACCCATTGCTCCGCAATCTCCTTGTAGGTGGGAACACCGTAGATACCGCCCTGATACTTCATTCCGGTCCACAATGTCTCTGGAATAGCCTTGTAAAAAGCCTCGTCCTCAGCCAGATACCCGGAGATATCCCGGTAGGCGCCCTGCACAATACGTCCTGCAAAGGTGGCGCTGTTGTCAAATCCGATATCCATCTGCTCATCGGTGGACAGCAGCAGGGGCAGCTTCTCAAAATATTCGCTCCAGCCCCCGGCCTGCTTTACGATATCCACGGATACATTCAGTGCCTTCACCTGGGGGAGGCCGTTGATATACTCCTCCACAGCCTCATCATCCGGGGTAGCGGCATCTACCATGAAAATCCGCAAGGTAACATGTTCATCCTCGGAAGCCGCGTCTCCCTGTTCATTTGACGTGCCCGGATTTTTGTCATCCGGCGCCTTTTCTTTTCCGCAGCCGGCCAAAGCCGTCAGCACCATACACCCCGCGAGCACCAGTGCAACCAGTTTCCTTCTTTTCTT
>CABQGZ010001116.1 GCA_902463835.1 uncultured Lachnospiraceae bacterium | reverse complement strand
AACACACATGCCTACTGTTTCATTTTCAGGAGGAAAGGACTCAACAGTAGTTAGTCGATTGGTTCGAGATGCTCTGCAGGATGAATCGGTAATTCACTATTTTGGTGACACAACGCTGGAATTCCCTTGCACATATCATTATGTGCAAGAGGAGTTTCGCGTGGAAAACCCCTTTACGCCGCTCCTTCCGAGCGAAACGAATAAGGATTTCTTTAAGCTGTGTAATGTATTTGGCCCTCCCAGCAAATTTGAGCGTTGGTGCTGTACGATCTTTAAAACTGGTACTTTGAATATGGAGTATCAAAACCTGGTGGGTAACAGTTTAACTTTTCTAGGAATCCGGCACAGTGAATCTAGAGAAAGAAAGGGATACGAACGGACACAGGATCACTCGAAAATTGGTACACAGATCAACGCTATGCCAATTATTGAGTGGGATGATTGCGACGTCTGGCTTTATTTGTTAGCCAAAGATGTGCGGTTCAACGAGGCTTATCTATGGGGGTATAAGCGAGTTGGATGCTGGTGCTGCCCCAACAATTCTGATTGGTCTACAATGCTGACCGATATTTATTTCCCTGATTTGGCATCCCGTTGGCGTGCTGTTCTCTACGGCTTCGCAGAAAAAACAAACAAGACAGATATTGACGATTATGTAGAAAACGGCAAGTGGAAAACGCGCAAAGGTGCAAGCGGCCTTGTCGCTCGAAATGTGGCGATTGCAGACACCCCCTGCAACCTGTCAGACAGAGCACGAAACATAATCATTCAAAAGAAGATACAGCGGGATGTATTGGAGTTTATTAAGCCGTTTGGCGAACTGTCTATCTTCGATAAAGAAGATGCGACGTACATTACTGTAACGGAACGAGCTGGTAACATGATCGCAGAGGACGGAAAAGAAATATCTTTCCCACGGAGGAAAGTATGCGATCTGGTTATAACTTGGGGAACTCCTGTCCTCAAAGTATTACCGACCAAAAGTACTGATATACAACTCCTGGTCAATCGCTTGAAGTGCCAGATGCGGAAATATCAGTATTGTATCCGGTGTTCAGCTTGCGACTCAGTCTGTCCGAACGATGCCATTAACACATTTAGCAATGTCCGCTATGCCGTTGATGAGTCAAAATGCCCGCAGAATATGAATCTCTGCTCCCGGTGTATTGCAAAATTTTATAATGGATGTATTACTTGTCAAGTGCTTGCAGACAAGAAGAAAACTGAAGATGAAGATGCGTTTTAATTTGAGGTATCTACATGATCTATTTTGATAATGCAGCAACTTCAAGGCCGAAACCAGAAGCTGTATATAAAGCTTTCGAATACTACGTCAGAGAAATTGGCACGAGCCCTGGCAGAGGGAGCTACTCATTGGCCATTCAAGCCTCTAGAATGCTATATCAATCGAGAAAAACCGTTGCTGGTTTTTTCGGCATCGAAGATCCTTCCTGTGTTGTATTCACAAAGAATTCTACTGAAGCAATCAACCTGTATTTTAATGGATTTCTGAGGGCGGGGGATCATGTGATCATAAGCCCGTATGAACATAATGCAGTTTTGAGACCGCTCCAGGCCCTAAAGAATAAAGGCATTATTGACTACAGCGTCCTGCCTGAAGAGATGCTGTATTCTGACGGTAATAAGCATCTTAAGGACTTCGTTCGAGAGAATACACGCCTCCTCGCATTGACACTTGCAAGCAATCTGACCGGCCAAATAATTTTTCGCACGCCATTAAGCAAAGAGGCGC
>CABQGZ010001115.1 GCA_902463835.1 uncultured Lachnospiraceae bacterium | reverse complement strand
ATTTAATCTTACAATATATACAAAATACAGGAGAAAAACAATGTTGGAATTAAACCTGAAAGCATTAGCCAAAATAAATCTGGGTCTGGACGTCTTGAGACGCCGGGAAGATGGTTACCATGAAGTACGCATGGTGATGCAGACCGTCCATCTGTATGATCGAATTCAGCTGAAGAAGACAGTGCAGATGGGGATCAAGGTGGAGACAAACCTGTATTATCTGCCGGTCAACGAAAATAATCTGGTATACAGGGCAGCCAGGCTTCTGATGGACGAATTTGACATTAAATCAGGCGTGTATATTCGTCTGAAAAAATATATACCGGTGGCGGCAGGCATGGCAGGGGGAAGCTCTGACGCAGCAGCGGTGCTGTATGGCATGAACCGCCTGTTTGGTTTAAAGCTGTCCCTGGAGGAATTGATGGAGCGGGGCGTGAAGATCGGTGCGGATGTGCCCTACTGTCTTATGCGGGGAACTGCGTTGGCGGAAGGAATCGGGGAGAAGCTGACTCCGCTGCCGCCGGTACCCAAGTGTCCTATCTTGATTGCCAAACCATCCATCAGTGTTTCCACCAAATTTGTGTATGAAAATCTCAAGTTGGATGAGACTACAGTGCATCCGGATATGGACGCCATTCTACAGGCCATTGAAGATGGCGATGTGAGAGGGATGGCTGCCAATATGGGAAATGTCCTGGAATCTGTTACTCGAACACATTATCCGGTCATCGGAGAGATTGAGGATGTGATGAAGAAGTGCGGGGCGTGGAATGCCATGATGAGTGGTAGCGGGCCTCCGGTCTTTGGACTCTTTCCCGAAAAGGCGGCAGCGAAAGCGGCCATGGCGGAGATCCGAAAAAAGGATCTGGCTCGGCAGCTTTATCTGACAGATATGTATCATGTGCGAGTGGAACACGGAGCATTGGGAAGAACGAGCCAAAACGGACAGGAATAAATCAAGGAGGTAAACCATGACAGACAACCTGGAATTAAATATGAATGCCTATCTTCCACTTAGGGATGTGGTGTTTAATACGCTTCGGGAGGCAATCTTAAAGGGAGAGTTAAAGCCGGGAGAACGGCTGATGGAGCTGCAGCTTGCCTCCAAGCTGGGCGTCAGCAGGACGCCGATCCGGGAAGCGATACGGATGCTGGAGCTGGAGGGACTGGCGGTGACAATCCCGAGAAAAGGGGCAGAGGTTGCCAAGATGACCGAGAAGGATATGGAGGATGTGCTGCAGATTCGGAGAGCTCTGGATGAGCTGGCAGTGCAGCTGGCCTGCGACAAGATGACGGAGGTGCAGCTTCGGATGATCCGACTGGCCATGAAGGAATTTGAGGAGTCCACCAGAAGCAGGGATGTGAAAAAGGTGGCCCAGGCGGATGTGGCTTTTCACGATGCTATCTATAAGGCTGCGGATAATCCTAAGCTGATGAATCTTTTGAACAACCTGCGGGAACAGATGTACCGTTACCGGGTGGAGTACCTGAAGGATGAATCCGCGTATCCGACCCTGATGGGGGAGCATGAGGAGATATACGAGGGATTGAAAAGGAAGGACAAAGCATCTGTGGTCAGATCCATCGGTGAACATGTGATGAACCAGGAGATTGTGGTGAAAAATATTATCCGGGAGCAAGAGTAATTTTTGGAAAAATGGGAGAAACTGTTAGCATTGACTGGCAGTTTCTTTTTTTACTTTATAGGAAATTGCGATTTTTAGGCCATAAAAAAAGTGCAAGAGTTTATCGAA
>CABQGZ010001114.1 GCA_902463835.1 uncultured Lachnospiraceae bacterium | reverse complement strand
AGACACCGCCATTCGCGTTCGCATTGTTGTACCCGCGATAGACCACACGGCCTATTGGGTGGCTCTACCGACTGCAAAGTTACTGAATATCTGTGCAAAACGTGATAAAATTGTTCGTTGTTACGAGTTTTGGAATGAAACGTTATAACTTTGCATCTAAAAAAGATGACAGTACTACATGATACAGGAGAAGGCTGGAATGGCTTTGTTCGAGAGCTGATTGAAGCCAAAGAGAGAGTGGAGCTTCAGCACGAATCACTAATACGCCATCAGTCAGGCATAGCCGCAACTTTAATAGGCATAATTGCTGTTTTTGGCGATATGTCACAAGGGAGTATGCTTCTTCGCTGCCTGACAGTAGCGAGTGTGTTATTTCTGTTGCTGACTGTCCTTGCTGGTGTGTTGTATTGCTTTTTGCAGTACAGACTAAAGTTGAAAGCACTGTCAAATTGCTTACGGCAATATCAAGAAGGCTCTTTTGGGGTTGTGGGGCAGGTTCCCTCACCAACCGCTTCATGGCTTGCCAAAGTCTTCCCATGGTTGTTGTGCGTGGGAATACTACTTCTATCGGCAAGCGCAGTGTGTGCTCTACTGGGGCGTTGAGAGCCTCTCTAATTTTCTCGTCTTGTATTTTTTCTTCCATATCTTGATGTGTTTTGGAAAAATGTTATTACCTTTGCATCGGATCATTCCTCGTAAGAGGATTGGACCCCACATTCAGGCAGTCTTGATTATTTCAAGTCTGCCTGTCTTACTTTAAAGCCTTTAGCTGTAATTTCGTCGTAAGTGTAGGTTTTGTCCATTCCATCAATGACCACCATTACAGTTTTTAGATTTGTTCTTCTTACTCTGTCGTGTAAAGCACTGCTCAACTCGTCTAACGAAATACCAGAATCAACAAACAAAACCAAGTCGTCCGCCTGTTTCGCCCCTTTTCTAATAAGGTTGTCGATAGAACTTTTCTTGTTCTATTCCCAATGTCTTGTTGTAACTATCAGCAGAAGTTTCGTTCTGTGGGTTCGCTATAAGGTCAATCTCGTAGCCGTGCTTTTCCGCAAGATACCTACCCACTCTCACGTTCTCTTTCTTTTCGGTTCTTCCATGTTTTGAGCTTACTCGTAATTTACCGTTTGATGTTTCGCACTCAGTGAATGTTTCTGGCGTTTCTTCTTTGACTTTAGCCCAACATGAATGTATGAGTTTGCACGCAGCGCACAACTCATTTTCTGGAATAAACTTTGCCAACTTGATTTTGCCCTTTGCGATGTCGCAGTCCCGGCATCGCCGAATGGTGTAGAGATTGTAGTCGGGCACCGTCTTGTCCTCCTTGCCGGGGTTGAAATGGAAGATGCCTTTCGTATCACGCTGCAGAGCCTCCTCGCCAAGTGCCATAGCCTCGTCGTGTGGCGTGGCAGGATATTTTGACCTGCGCACCTGTACCACGGTACAACGGCAGTTCCAGCCATTAGGAGGATAGTATTCTTCCCAAAATGGGTCGGAAGGCGGAAGCGTTACGCCATTGAGCGCAGCGTGTTCCGGACGCACCTTGCCGTCGCCAGCCGTGCGGTACTGAAGGTTGTAGCGGTCGCCGTCCTCCGAGAACCGTTCCCACTTGGCAGCCATCTCCGCAGACGATTGTACGAAGTTGTACTCCGCACGGAGATAGTTGGAGTTGTAGGTCTTGTCGATCTTACGAACATCGTTCAAAAAGGCTTCGAACGTCTTTCTGTTGCCGTTAGAATCGAGCAATGAAGGGA
>CABQGZ010001113.1 GCA_902463835.1 uncultured Lachnospiraceae bacterium | reverse complement strand
GTACATCTAAACCCCTGTGGTAACAATTGAATAGTGTAGTTGAGATTGATATTTTATAGATTTGATTAACCGAATCTGGTAAACGGTTTACAAAGGCTAGCCTCTTCAGAATGAGTGAAGGGGCTCTTTTTTTGTCAGAAAAAGATTTAGTCCGCAGGAAAGTTCAGCGATTAATCACATATTATAAGAAAAATGTTCTGGCAGTATAAACTGGTAGCAAAATAGAATATGAAGACAATAATGCAAACGCTGAATGAATACCTAGCCCTGCCTTACCGCATGGAGATTGTAGAAGATCGTAATGAGGGTGGCTATGTGGTGTCCTACCCGGATCTTTCTGGGTGTATTACCTGTGGGGAAACGGTGGAATCCGCGGTAGCGAACGCTCAGGATGCCAAGAGGGCCTGGATTGAAGCCGCGCTGGAGGACGGTATCCCCATCCGGGAGCCAGACGATCTGGAAAGCTATTCCGGCCAGTTCAAGCTGAGAATTCCCAAAAGCCTGCACAAGTCCCTGACCGAACTCGCCAAGCGGGAGGGCATCAGTATGAACCAATATTGTGTGTATCTGCTGTCCAAGAACGATGCTGCGGCGGCAAGATAAGCCTTGTCTGTGGCAACGCTATGGCAATAAAAAATCAGATAGCCCATATTTTTAGGATAATGTGGAGAACTTGAAGAATCTGTGCAAAATCCCATAAGCAAAACCGTTTAAGATAGAAGCGGAAAGAGCGAGTGGGAATGAGATAACCAAATAAAATGCTCTGCTGAGTTTTTTGAAATGAGCACGGAAGAGTTTTTTGCAGATCTGATTGACTTGTAACGTGAAATGCGTTACAATAAGTGCAAGGAGGCGAACGCTATGGAAAAGACAACAACCATGAATCTCCGTGTAAACCCTGTTGTAAAGCAGGAAGCGGAGGACGTGCTCAAGCAGTTGGGGGTGCCTATGGCAACGGCTGTGGATATGTTTTTGCGCCAAATTGCCCTGACCGGGAGCATTCCCTTTGCCATTGCGCTTCCAAAAGCGCCGGACAGTGTAAACGCAGACAAAATGACCGCCCAGCAGCTACGCAGTGCCATTCAGGCCGGGCTGGAGGATGCGGAGGCCGGGAGCGTTCAGGATGCCAGTGCTGCTTTTTCGCAGTTTAGAAAGCAGCACGCATGAAGAAGTACAAAGTAAAGATTTCAAGTCTGGCACTTCGGGATATGGAGGAGATTTACGGCTATATCGCGGAGAAGCTGGGTTCGCCGGCAACGGCGATAAAACAGTACGAGCGAATTGCAGAAGCAATCGAGTCCCTGAATGTTTTTCCGGAACGATTTCAGATCATGGATATTATTCCGAAACTGCCAAAAGATGTCCGGCAGGCGATTGTTGACCATTATTCTGCCATTTACACAATTGAGGCAGATACGGTAACAGTGCTTCGTGTGCTCTACAGTGCGTCCGATTTATCTGCAAAGCTGCAGGGGCGGCTGTCCTGACAAAAAAATACTTACGTGATTCACAACAGCTTGGAATGATATGTATACGAGAACGAAAACATTCTCAGCAATCGTCGTAGCACTTATCACCCCTGATAAGATTTTGATAAGCATCCATCGTATAGCCAGGATAATATGGAGAATCATAATTCTCAGAAGAGCAGGAGCAAATATTGTCTAAACAAAATCCGTTAAGACATATGTTCTTGCATCGAGCGGGAATGAGAAAATTGTGATACTCCGGAACAAAATATCTTAGGGAAATCATAT
>CABQGZ010001112.1 GCA_902463835.1 uncultured Lachnospiraceae bacterium | reverse complement strand
CCATTACTGTGGCAACCGTCCGGTTTGGCCAGATGCGGCCTGGTCCGCAAGATGGAACGCCATAGATTTTGGTTAAAACATTCTCTTGTACCGGCGCAAAGTCTGTTGAGATTTTGATGTTTTTACATGTTTAAAATCAGTGCTCGATTCGGAGCACTCTTTTAACCCCCTGTTTCGTGCACGAACACGGAAATGACAATGAGATACGATACGTGAGGTCAGTGTAATGGTAACCGTTGAAATGGTGGCAAAGATGGCCGGTGTGTCGCGTGGAACCGTTGACCGCGTTCTCCACCATCGGGGAGAGGTCAAGAGCGAAACTGCCGAGAGAGTTCGACAGGTCATGCGCGAGTTGGATTTTCAGCCGAACACATTGGGCCGAGCTTTTTCAATAGCGAAAAAGAGAAACCGGATCGGGATCTTTCTATCAGCGCGTGAACCGGACTTTCAAGAACAGATCAAGCAGGGCATAGAAGACGGTGTCGCCTATGCACAGCAGCATGGAATCGAAGCTGTGATCGAAGTGGTTTCTCCGGATGATGAGCTGCTGTATTTGCAGAAGATCGATGAGATGATCGCTTCCGAGGTTCAAGGGATCGTTTTACGCGGGATCGAGTCCAAGGCGTTTGACGAACGGCTTCAGATCCTGAAGAATCAGGGAATTCCTGTTTTTGCGTATAACCAAGATGTGCGGCCGGCACTGAGAAACTGCTATGTGGGCATTGACTCCTGCCGCGCCGGAAAATGTGCGGCGCTTTTGATGCGGCAGATCTCCCCACCTGACGGATACGCCTTGATCGTGGGCGTAACGCCCCAGCATAAGGACAGCGAAAAACGGATAGAGGGATTTCTGGAGCAATGGGGCCTTGCCCCAAAGGCATCGTCAGGATACCGGATCATTTATGGAGAAGGCTATCATGATGTTGCATACGCTCGTACGCGGGATGCCTTGAATGAGATGCCGAACATCACGGGTATCTTCGTCAGCGGCGCGGGCCTGAGCGGCGTAGCGCAGGCGGTATACGAACGAGGGACCGCCGATGTTCAAAAGGTTGTGGGGTTTGACGCCACACAGCGAAATATTACCTACATGAAGAATGGTACAGTCCAATTTTTGATCGATCAAAGTCCTTATCAGCAGGGATATAAAGCGGTCCAACTGCTTGTAGATTATCTGTTTGAGGGGCGAGCGCCTGATGTGTCCTGTTATTATCTCGACGCACATATCAAAAATGCTTTCAACTGCTGAGTCCAAAAGGCCTTGGCGGGCAAAGACAGGCTTATAAAGATGCTTTTATAAATGTTACCGCTCCGTGGACAAACCATTGGAGCAAGAGAAGAGAGGAGAAGGAAAACAATGAAATGCATTAAGAAAATGAATGACTTTGTTCTCGGGATTCTTATGATTCTGCTCAGCGCCTTCCTGGTGTTCGGCAAGATCACGGAGACGGAAGTCAAAACCGGCCAGGGCGGCTTCCTGGTGCGATCCGATGTGTGGCTGCGCATGATGGGCGTGTTCCTGGTAATTGTTGCGGTGATCCTCATCATCCGCTCCTTTGGCAAGAAGGAAGGCGAGGAGGCAGAGGGCTTCCACTTTTATCTGGACAGCACGGTTGTGGCTGTGATCGTCTCTCTGATCGTTTACGCACTGGCGCTGCCCAAGGTCGGCTTCATGATCACCACCTTCCTGATGTGCCTGTATCTGGTCATCCTGTTCTCCGTGAAGGAACAGTCTCTGACCTTCCGCACGGTTCCCAAG
>CABQGZ010001111.1 GCA_902463835.1 uncultured Lachnospiraceae bacterium | reverse complement strand
TGTATTTTATATTTCAAAAATAGAAAAAGCCCCGTGTCCGGCATATCGCACCGGCACGGGGCTTTGCAATGATTTCAGAAAAACGTTCCCGGCCCGCCGGGATGTAAGGATGCAACCGGACGCGCTCCAAAATCCCGGAGATAGTGCTGTTCCAGTTCGTCCGTTTTTGCCTCAAAAATAACCACGCCATTGCAGTTTGCGTCAATCGAAAGCTGGATTCCAAATGCGATCATTACTTTTCCGATTCCCTGATACTTTTTGCACTGTGTCAACGTTGGGTTACTTTCCGGTTGGCTTTCCATATAGGCAATATAAACAGCCACGCTTCCCTGCTGAACACGGTAGGCACCCAATGCGACAATTTCCCCAGTTTCTGTTTTTGCCGCATAGATTTCCTTTTGCGAATCGAGAATAAAGTCGGTATCCCAAACCGTCTGCCAGCCATTCCGGGTGATATCCAGTTCTGTTTTTGTTGCGGCATCAATTTCGATGTCAATTCGGTTTCCTGTTGCCGATTCCGTCACATAGTATTGTAGGAACACCAACCTCACCTTCTTCCCTTTTATTATAACGAAACCACGGCAGATTTACAATCGTTTTTTCATCAGCTTCAGGTTCGTTGCTTCCGCCATCCCGAAGCCGCCGTAAAAGTGCATGTGATGCGCATCATCCGGACAGACCAGTTCAATCATCTGTGCACCACGTTCCCGCACACGCTGTTCCACTTCTTGGAGAAGTAATCTGCCATACCCCTTGTTCTGATACTCCCCGAAAATCAGGATCTCGTCGAGATAATAGAATGTAAAATCATCGTAGCTTTCCAAAAAACCGATGACAAGCCCTGTTGGAATATCGTTGTCATCTTCTTGCATCAGGCAGAGGGAATCCTCCATTGTTACCATTTGATGGATTCGCTTGTATGCCTTTTCATAGGTCCAGCACCCGCCAG
This sequence comes from uncultured Lachnospiraceae bacterium, assembly GCA_902463835.1. GTDB lineage: Bacteria > Bacillota > Clostridia > Lachnospirales > Lachnospiraceae > 14-2. Next base: position 816 of record CABQGZ010001111.1, on the reverse strand, counting down.
AATGCTGGTTGTAGTGGTTCATATAAAGCGTTGCTACTTTTTCAATATTTTCCTCTGTAATAGGGGTATAGTTCATTGATTCAGCTCCTTCTTCTTATAAAAATCCCCATGCCCACACGATTGAGATGCGGGCATGGGGTTCAACCATTTTATCAGGTCGCAGCTTTCTGCAAGTAAAACTCACTTTCTGCCACACGGGTCACAAAGTCGTATTCCAGACGGGTCGCTCTGGATGGATTGATATTGTACCTCTTACAAACTGTGCGGAAATAGGAAAAGTATTCCCTGTCCTCTTCATCCAGCGGAGCAACCCACCGGCATTCGGTCGGCTCCATCATTCTCCCACGATGAGCCGCACGGCACCATAAATGCCGGCATCATTGCCGAGGGTAGCGGCAACGATGGGGGTCTCGCGGCAGGAACTGAAGGCATAGGTCTTGAAATGCTCCCGCAGGGGGTTGAAGAGGACATCTCCGGCACGGGCGACACCGCCGCCCACCATAAACATCTCGGGGTCGGTGGTGGAGGCAATAGAGGCCAGCGCCATGCCCAAAGTGTCGGTCATCTCGTCCACCTCACGGGCGGCCAGTGCATCGCCTGCACGGGCGGCATCAAAGACATCCTTGGCGGCAAAGTCGGTGCCGCGCAGGGTGCAGGGGGTGTCCGGGTTTTCGTCCAGCAGCTTCTTCATACAGCGGACCACGCCGGTGGCGCTGGAATACTGCTCCAGACAGCCGTGCTTGCCGCAGCCGCAGACCGCCGTCTCGTGGGGGTTGACGGTGATGTGGCCGATCTCGCCGCCGGCACCGTGGGCAC
>CABQGZ010001110.1 GCA_902463835.1 uncultured Lachnospiraceae bacterium | reverse complement strand
CAAGGAAGTTCTGCCGTGCGCGCCACAGCTCCTTTTCCTCCCGCAGAGCTTCCTCCATCTGCAAAAGGAGCGCATCCTCCTCTAAATCTTTTGGCAGGATCGTATCTGCAATGCCCGACAGCATTCTGCTCCAAAAGTCCACAGCAGCACCCCCTTGTAAATGACTTGCGGAATTATTATACCATTTAATGGAGAGCATTTCCACTATCTATCTTATGGTGACAAGATGTAATACCGCTTCGCATTGCCATCCCGCCCTCAATATGCTAAAATATCCTCCAAGGGAGGTGGCATCCATGCTTGATTTCAGTCGCCTGGAGCAATACCGGGAGAACAACCGCATAGAGGCCAAAAAGGCCCTGGGCGGTCTGCCCAAGAGCATTTGGGAGACCTACTCCGCCTTCGCTAACACGCTGGGCGGCATCATCCTGCTGGGCGTTATCGAGACAGCGGACAAGACCTTCGATTCCGTAGATCTGCCCGATACCGACGGTTTGATCCGTGAATTTTGGCACATCATCAACGATCCCATGAAAGTCAGTGTCAATATCCTGGCCGAAAAAGATGTGTATGTGGAAGAGGTTGGCGGCGATCACATCGTCGTTATCAAAGTCCCCTGTGCGGATCGGGCCTACAAGCCGGTGTATGTTGACAATGACACCCGCAACACCTATCGTCGAAGCGGCGAGGGTGATTACCGCTGTACATACGAGGAGTATCAGGCCATGGTGCGGGATGCGGCTGTCCGGTCGCCGGATATGCACTTGGTGCGCAGCATGGGACTTGAAGCCCTCAACTCCGAGAGCGTGCGCAGCTTCCGGCAAAGGATGAAGCTGTACCGCCCCAGACACATGTGGGAAAATTTGAATAACGAAGTATTCCTGCAAAAAATTGGTGCCATAGGCGATGACGGCGGCTTACTGCACCCGACTTTCGCCGGACTGCTGATGTTCGGCAATCACCAAGACATTCTCTGCGAATACCCTAATTATGCCATAACCTACCGTGAGCAGCTTGATACGAAAGGCAACTGGGAAGAAGCCCCTTGGAGCGGCAATGTCTATGAACTCTACTACTGGGCTTATAACAAACTGCAACAGAACGCGAAAAAGCCCGCCCGTCAAGCTCTGCGTGAAGTGCTGACCAACTGCCTTGTTAATGCGGATTATCATGGCAGCGGCGGCATCATCGTCAGCAAGGGCTATCAAAAAATCACCCTCTCCAACCCCGGCAGCTTCCGTGTGCCTCTTGACACCGCCAAAAGCGGCGGCGTGTCCGACCCGCGAAACCCCGCAATGGCCCGGATGTTCCGCTTCGTGGATGTAGGCGAATACACCGGCGGCGGCATCCCCAATCTGTACCGTATTTGGAAATCCGAAGGCTGGCCGGAGCCGGTTTTCTCGGAGAGTTGCTCGCCGGATCGCGTCTCCCTTACGCTGTATATGACAGGCCACAGCGGCGCAGAAAATGCAGCCGCCGGAAAGCAAGTCCCCCTGAGCGCATTATCCCAGCGCCAGCTGCTGATCGACCATCTCACAGACCACCCCACCAGCGACCTGTTTGCACTCTCCAAATCCCTGGGCACCAGCTTGAGCCGCACTGAATCCCTCATACAGCAGCTTGCCGATGAAGGTATCGTCGTCGTGGAGGCAGGCCAAGGGAATCGACTGTATAAGCTGAAAGCGTAAGGCAGCTCAAATCCTGCACCGCAATAGACAAAGAATAAGAAAATCCCTCTGAAATCAATGATTTCAGAGGGGTTTTGGTCCG
>CABQGZ010001109.1 GCA_902463835.1 uncultured Lachnospiraceae bacterium | reverse complement strand
ATCTACAAGTTCCGGGGCGCGAATATTTACAATATTTTGAACTTTGAAAAAGTGTTTCCGGACGCGAAGGTCATCAAGCTGGAGCAGAATTATCGTTCCACCCAGAATATCTTAAATGCCGCAAACAGCGTCATTGCCAACAATATGGGAAGGAAAGACAAGGCCCTCTGGACGGATAAGGGCGCCGGAGACAAGGTGGCCTTTAAGCAGTTTGACAACGCGTACGATGAGGCGGATTATATCGTTCATGATATTGGAAAAAAGGTTGGAGACGGGGAAGTGCATTATGGAGACTGCGCCATTTTGTACCGCACTAACGCCCAGTCGCGTATGTTTGAAGAACGGTTTGTGATCTCGGGCATACCATATAAGGTGGTAGGCGGTGTGAACTTCTATGCCAGAAAAGAGATCAAGGATCTGCTCTGCTATCTGAAAACCATCGACAATGCCAGAGACGATCTGGCTGTGCGGCGGATCATCAACGTGCCCAAGCGGGGAATCGGAGCGACAACGCTGGCAAAGGTGCAGGACTATGCCAATGAGAAGGAGCTGAGCTTCTACAATGCACTGAAGCTGGCCGATGACATTACGACCCTGGGGCGGGCCGCGGCCAGGATCAAGCCCTTCGTGACCTTCATCCAGACCATGCGCAGCAAGGTGCCCTATCTTGGGATCGCGGAGCTTTTGGAGGAGGTGCTGGAGGCCTCCGGCTACGCCGAGGAGTTGAAAAACGAGGGTGAGGAAGAAGCTAGGGCGCGGATGGAGAATATCGATGAGCTGATCAGCAAGATCACGGCCTATGAGGAAAAATGTGAGGCCGGCAATGTGAAGCCCTCCCTGAGCGGTTTTCTGGAGGAAGTGGCGCTGGTGGCGGATATTGACAGCCTGGAGGAGAGCAGCGATTACGTGGTGCTGATGACTCTGCACAGCGCCAAGGGACTGGAATTCCCCAATGTATATCTGGCGGGCATGGAGGACGGCATTTTCCCCAGCTACATGACGATTGTTGCGGACGATCCCGCGGAGATCGAGGAGGAGCGGCGCTTGTGCTATGTGGGAATTACAAGAGCAATGGAACATCTTACATTAACCAGCGCAAGAATGCGTATGATTCGGGGTGAAACGCAATATAATAAGGTATCCAGGTTCGTTCGGGAGATTCCGCCTGAGCTTCTTGGGGACACGCCGAGAAAGGAGCGGGTATCCGAGTATGCAAAGCCATCCGTGAGCCAGCAGGCCCGAGCGTTCTTTGCTGCGAAACCGGCGGTGAGCTATGGGAGTGGGGCTGGCTATGGAAGTGGAGCTGGTTCAGCAGCCAGCGGAGGAACGGCGAAAGCAGCCGTCAGCTTCGCGAGTACAGCTACAGAGGGCAAGTCTCTGCCCTACGGCGTAGGCGACCGGGTACGCCATCTGAAGTTCGGCGAGGGAACGGTCATAGGTATAGTGCCAGGCGGCCGGGACTTCGAGGTGACAGTGGATTTTGATACCTTTGGAACCAAGAAAATGTTCGCAGTCTTCGCAAAGCTAAAAAAATTATAAAATTTTCAAAATTAGGTAGGCGAATCTGGAAAGATGTGGTATAATATTTAGGATAGCAATGAGCAGTGCCCAGGACGGTGAAAAATCAGATGTGTCGAGCTTGCTCGTAAGCAGATGATCTTTTGACGGCATGGATAGGAAAGAATGTATAGAAATTGCAGAAGAGCAAAAAATAGATAGAAAAAGGAGCGATTATCATGAACAAAGTAGAAGAACTCTTAAGCACAGCAAAA
>CABQGZ010001108.1 GCA_902463835.1 uncultured Lachnospiraceae bacterium | reverse complement strand
GTACAGAACCAGCCGCCGGTATCGTAAAAAGAGATCCCCGCTTATAGCGGCAGGAAGGAGGACGTATGAAGAGTATTAAAGTTATCGTGATCGGTTTCATTCTTGCGATAGCGCTTGTGGCATGGCCCGTAGAATATACGCGGAATATCACAGCAGGAACCGGCTTTCTTCTCGGGGGTGTGCTGGCGGCCTGGCTCGGGATTCGCCGCCGGAAAGGCGCACGGAAGGAATACGAGGATGATGTGCGGCGGTACACAGGCACCACGATGATGAAGGTGGTATGGATTGAGGAATCGGTCGTTGAAAGGTGGGAGCACCAGGAGGACGGCAGTGATCGGCTGCGCCGGGAGACGTACTATCTGCCGACCTATGAGTACACAGTGAATGGCACGACCTATCGGTACTCGAGCCGTCAATCGCTGTCCGGCAAGCGAGATCTGGGGCGGCAGGTGGTCGGATACTATGACCCGGCTAAGCCTGAATGCATTACGGAAAACAGACCCCGAAAGCCTGTTTTCGGCGGAGCTTACTGCTTTTTGTGGGCTGCGTTTCTGCTGCTTTTCGGGATCATGACATTTACCGGTCAAGTCTCCTTTTCCTGATGCCAGGCATGTATAACCACTGCGATCAGGGATACAGTTCCGGAACAACCGTCTGCGCGGTGGAGCGGAATAACAAAAAAATTGAAGCAAAAAGCGAAGGCACCCAGTGATATGTACCCAGAATTCTGGACACATGAAAAATTGAATTAGGTGCACATGGATGCCTCTCTGAATTTTGTAGGAGGCATCCATTTTGTTTTCTCTTGGATTCTTTCGTTGTTGTAGTAATTTATGTAGCCGTCAACAGCCTTGGCAAATGTTTCAAAAGCGGAATACTCTTTTTCATGCCCGTAGAACATCTCGTTTTTCATCCGTCCAAAGAAGGCCTCCGTGATGCAATTGTCGTAACAGTTGCCCTTCCTTGACATGGATTGAATGATTTTGTGATCTTTAAGTGCCTGCCTGAAGTACACGTGCTGGTACTGCCACCCTTGATCAGAGTGAAAGATCAGGCCATCTACAGAGGGAAACTTCGTAAAGGCGCCGGCCAACATTCTCTGGATCTGTTCCATATTGGCACTTTGAGATAAATCATAAGAAATGATTTCGTTTGTGTTCATGTCGAGTATGGGAGAGAGATAACACTTCCCCCACGAAAAACCGAACTGAGATACATCGGTAGTCCATTTTTGCATAGGAGCTGTCGTGCTGAAATCCCGGTCAAGGATATTCTCAGCAACCTTGCCGACCTCGCCCTTGTAGGAATGATACTTTTCCTTTGGGCGCTTTCCTACCAACCCCATAGTATGCATAAGCCGTTGTACCCGCTTATGATTGACCTTGTGGCTGCGCTTTATCAGTTCCTGATATACTCTTCGCACACCGTAGCGGCCTTTATGCTGTGAGAAAATGTCCTTGATTTCATCTGCCAAGCAATGGTTTCGAACAGCAACTTGATCGGCCTTGCTCAACTCAAAATAATAGGTAGACCGTGCCATCTGCATAGATTTCAACAGATATTTCAATTGGTATCCTTTTTCACGCAACTCTTTGATGATCGCTGCTTTCTCGCCTTGAGTTGCGCTGCGTGCCTCTCTTCTCTCAAGGCGATCTCTTTTTTTATAACTTCATTCTCCGCCTTTATGGACGAGGCAGAATAAAAGGAAGTCATAAAAGATGACGGTAAGGAGTATTACTCTCTTACCGCCATTTTTTGTTTCTATTTCGGAC
>CABQGZ010001107.1 GCA_902463835.1 uncultured Lachnospiraceae bacterium | reverse complement strand
GCAGGCCGGATTCGTTGATTTCATTTTGCCTTCGGCTCATCTTCACAGCCGGGCCGTTCAGAACGGCGCTTCCGTTCTCTTTTTCATCGCGGTGCTGGACAGCTCCGAAAGATACACGGTATCCACCGGTGCATCGGCCAGCACATAGCTCTGGGGCAGTTCTTCCGAAAGGCTGACCACTGCGCCGTTCTTCTGCGCGTAGTTCAAAAACTCCCGCCCGCGGGGGGAGATGGTGGTCGTCTCCAGATTGAAAATGCCGATGATGTCCCGGTCGTTCAGGACATAGTCGCGGCCCAGATGCACATACATAAAATCTGCACTTTCTGCAAGCATCAAACTCCTGTTACAACCATAGACCAATAACCTAAACTGTCATCTGCCAACGGAATCAGCTCATAATCTTTGCCTGCTTCCACAGTAATCTCCAAATTTTCATCATTACCAATGGAATTTGGCATATAATTTTTTTCAAAATCAGTAGCAGAAACATTTCGTTTCATGCTTACATAGTTTGCAACTTTTGTGCCCGCGGGAGCCTTGATGTGAATGCATCCACGGTTATTTAAATCGCCCTCAATGTCGATTTGTACCGGCTGAGAAAAAAGCATCAGTTCATCATTGGATTGACTTGTGACACTTACTCCCTGCGTTCCGATACTGATATATCCACTTAATGCCTGAAAAACGACCTTTCGATCCGAAAGCATCTTCTGACCGATAGCAGGCCATTTTTTCATACTTTCATATGCTTCCAACGCCCCCTGAAGTTTGGCAGAGTCAAAAGCCTCCGGAATATCGCTCAAATCTTTATCTTCCGGCGTGATAGAACTCTGCATCTCTTTCATCGATGCCTTCTCTTCCGCAGAAAGATAACTGAGGTTGTCAATATTTATTTTGGCGAGAATCTGATTCCCCTGCGATTCATCTTTTACCGCTGCCTGAAATTGCCCCAGTTGAAACCGAAGATTGGAACTCATCAAGTAAAGGCTGAACTGTTGATAGAGCAAATCATCTCCTGTTGCTCCTTCAAGATTCTTGATTCCCTGTTCGCATTGAGTCAAAGCTCCGCTCATATCGCCCTGCTGCATCAGAAGATATGCCTGTTGCTGATTGCTTGCAGCCGCGGCAGGGTCAAGAGCGTAACTCGTCATCGTCATCATGGCGCACATTGATAAGACAACACCGAAAGCCGAAATTCTTTTTGCAAATTTCATAATTTTCCTCTCCATATATTTTTGTGTACAATCGCCAGAGAGAACGAATCATCGTTTCTTTCCGGTGGACGGACAATCAGACTATTCTGAGAATGTGGATAGAATCAGCATCAGATGCCATGCATCCGTGCATTTTCCAAAAATGGGTGCACCAGTGGACACGTCTTGCGTTGTGGCCATCGTCTTTCCCAAACTTCTGCGGCAGAAAACCTCTCACATCCAGCAGGTTCATCCGACGAGCGGAGACCTCAATTCCTTCGTTCTTCCTATCCACAAAAAGGTCGTGCCTCAAGGAAAAATTCTAACGCGGCTGACCGGCTCAGATTTCCTGATTCAGATAGAACCGACCGTCCAGCATCTTTACAGCTGGACGTTTTCCTGAACAGCGGCTCCATGTTTGTTTTTTGCTTTATGCACGGCTCAGTACGCCACCATTCATCCGGTAGACCTCGCCGTCCGTCTTGAGGAAGGCAGTATCGTCGCAGCTGGTGACGAAGGTCTGCTTTTCCCGCATCCGGGTCAGCAGATACTGCTTGCGGCCATCATCCAGCTCACTGA
>CABQGZ010001106.1 GCA_902463835.1 uncultured Lachnospiraceae bacterium | reverse complement strand
ACATTATCGTGCGCTACCAGGGCGACGCCAATGCAGGGCATACCATCGTGAATGATTATGGCAAGTTCGCGCTGCACACCCTGCCGTCCGGCGTATTTTACGATCATACCACCAGCATTATTGGAAATGGCGTAGCCCTGAATATCCCGGTATTGTTTAAAGAGATACAGTCAATCGTAGAGCGTGATGTACCTATGCCGAAGATTCTGGTATCTGACCGGGCACAGATGGTCATGTCCTACCACATTTTATTTGACACCTATGAGGAGGAACGCCTTGCGGGAAAATCCTTTGGCTCCACCAAATCCGGAATTGCGCCATTTTATTCAGATAAATATGCAAAGATTGGGTTCCAGGTAAGCGAGCTCTTTGACGAGGAGCTGCTTGCGGAAAAAGTAGTTCGCATCTGTGATCAGAAAAATGTAATTCTGGAGCATTTGTACCATAAGCCACTCTTAAAACCGGAGGATCTGCTGGAGGAGCTGCGAGGCTACCGCGAGATGGTTACCCCCTATGTGTGCGACACTTCCGCCTATCTGTGGGATGCCATCAAGGAAGGCAAGAACATTTTGCTGGAGGGACAACTGGGGTCCTTGAAGGATCCGGATCACGGTATTTACCCCATGGTCACCTCATCCTCCACCCTGGCCGCCTACGGAGCCATCGGGGCAGGCATTCCACCCTATGAGATTCAGAAGATTATCACAGTCTGCAAGGCTTACTCCTCTGCAGTGGGAGCAGGAGCTTTTGTCAGCGAGATCTTCGGAGAGGAAGCCGACGAGCTGAGAAGAAGAGGCGGAGACGGCGGCGAGTACGGTGCAACCACAGGAAGGCCCAGAAGGATGGGATGGTTCGACTGTGTGGCTAGCAAATACGGCTGCCGCATTCAGGGAACCACCGATGTGGCCTTTACCGTTCTGGATGTGCTGGGATACCTTGAGGAGATCCCGGTATGCGTGGCTTATGACATTGACGGAGAGATCACCACAGATTTTCCGACCACCGCAAAATTGGAGAAGGCAAAGCCAGTACTTGAGACGCTGCCGGGCTGGAACTGCGATATCCGGGGGATCAAAAAATATGAGGATCTGCCGGAGAACTGCCGGAAGTATATTGAGTTTGTAGAGGAGAAGATCGGCTTCCCCATCACCATGGTATCCAATGGTCCGGGGAGAGATGATATTATCTATCGGTAATTAGTACAGGAGAAAGACCGCATGATAAAAAATATTATTTTTGACGTAGGAATGGTGCTGGTGGACTTTTGCTGGCAGAAGGTGATGCAGGACCTGGGCTTTACCGGGGAGATATTTGAGGCGGTGGCGGACGCCACTGTGCGCTCGCCCTTGTGGAACGAACTGGACAGAGGGCGAATGAGTGACGAGGAGCTGCTTGCTGGATTCATCGCCAACAATCCGGAGCAGGAGGAAAATATCCGTCTGTACTGGGAGCACATCGGGGACACTATCTCCTGTTATTCCTACACCCATGATTGGATCCGGGAGCTGAAGGAGAAGGGGTACCGCTGTTATATCTTGTCCAACTATGGCAAGATAACTTATGAGCGGACCCGGGATGAGATCTCCTTTGAGAAGCAGATGGATGGGGCGCTGTTCTCCTGGATGGTGCAGCAGATCAAACCGGAGGCAGAGATCTATGAGACGCTGCTTGCACGGTATGATCTGAAGCCGGAGGAGTGCATCTTCTTTGATGACAATCCTGGCAATGTGGAAGCCGCCAGGAAGCTGGGAATCCATGGGGTACAGTTCATCTC
>CABQGZ010001105.1 GCA_902463835.1 uncultured Lachnospiraceae bacterium | reverse complement strand
GTGAGGGTGTTTCCCGGCGATTTTATACTTTCAAATTCTATGAGTTTTGGAAGACCCTATATCTTGAGTATTGCTGGTTGTATCCATGATGGTTGGCTGCGTCTATATGATTTTCAAGCGGAAGCAGATGACGAGTTTTTGTATTATCTATTATCTTCTTCGTATGTACAAAGACAATATGAATCCTTTGCAGCAGGAAGTGGCGTTCAAAACCTGAATAAAGAAGTTGTAAAAAATGTAGTTGTGTGTATTCCGTCACTGACTGAACAAAAAAAGATTGCTCAAACACTATCGAGTTTCGACACTTACATCGATGATCTCGCTGAACTGATCGAAAAAAAACGTGGCATCCGTGATGGGGCATTGGAAGATTTGGCTGGTGGTCACACAAGATTGAAGGGCTATGATAAAGCTTGGACAACATATTCGTTTGACGATTATTTTTCTCTTTTGCAAACCAACACATATGCGAGGGACCAGTTGACGGATAAAGGCAATATTGGAGATGTTCATTATGGCGATGTACTGGTAAAATATGGTGCCGTTTTAACGGATAAAGATGACATCCCGCGTCTAAAAAACCCATCTTGCGTAAAAGAGAGAAGCTTGTTAAAACAGAAAGATGTTCTGATTGCGGATACGGCAGAGGATGATGCAGTAGGTAAAGTGGTTCAAGTTGGTGCTGTTACTATCCCGTTGGTTGGTGGTTTACACACAGTTGCCTGTCGGCCGAATTATGAGACGGCAGATGGCTTCTTGGGATATTACATGAATTCTACTTCATATCATGACCAGCTGTATCCGTATATTACAGGAATCAAGGTGTCTTCTGTTTCAAAGAAGTCTTTCTCTGAAACAGAGCTATATATTCCAAGCGATATAAAGGAGCAAAAAGCAATTGCGGATACGCTAACAGCAATGGACGAAGAAATCGAAGCATTGGAAAACGAACGAGATAAAATGATTCAAATCAGAGAAGGTGCGATGGATGACCTGTTAACAGGCCGCATCCGTCTGAAAGCATAGGGAGGTATGAGGATGGCAACGGTAGATCCTGAGAAAAAATTACAAAGCAGAGTCCTGCATTGGCTCAAAGATGATTTGGGCTACACTTATATCGGAGATTTGCGGGATATCGATAACACTCCAATCAAGGAAGATTTGCTTTCGGCAAATCTGAAAAAGCGTGGCTATACCGATGACCAGATTAAGACAGCTATAGGAGAGCTGGTAAATAAGGCTGGTAATCAGGTGGACTCCTTGTATCAGATCAACCGCAGTGTCTATTCTCTGCTCCGTTATGGGCGTCAAGGTACAAAAGATGCACATGGTCATAGGCCAACGGTTCACTATATCGATTGGTTGAATCCTGAAAACAACGATTTTGCAGTTGCTCAGGAAGTGACGGTATTGTGTGCAAATCATCGAGAACACAAACGTCCGGATGTTGTGCTGTATGTTAACGGCATTGCAATGGGTATGTTTGAACTGAAAAAATCCTGTATCAGCGTTGGAAATGGCATCCGTCAGCTTCTGACAAACCAAAAGCGTGAAAATATCCTGAATTTCTTCAGCACAGCTCAGCTTCTTTTTGCAGGAAATGAGGCGGAAGGATTGCACTATGGTACGGTCAATACCTTGCAGAAATTTTACCTCAAATGGAAAGAAGATAAAAAGGCAACGGATGATCTGTCAGCAGAAATCAAATTGCTACAGGTCAAGGAAGTCAATCGCCTGAGAGATGGCGTGATTTCTATGTGCCAGAAGGAACGTTTCCTTTCG
>CABQGZ010001104.1 GCA_902463835.1 uncultured Lachnospiraceae bacterium | reverse complement strand
TTTGTAAGATACTGCATAGTTTCATTTGCTGGTATACAGCTCCAAAACAAGAGGGTGTCCATGACAGACCCTTGCAAAACGTCGGCACTTAGCGAGCGGACCATGATAGTGGTTCGCGAGGTTAGTGTCCGCTACGTTTTGGACGGAGCGAGAGCGCGTCTGACAGGGACACCCTCTTGCTTTGGGGCGTTCCCTTCGCCGCAAACAAACCCATGCCCTTCTTTCGCTAAACCAGCATTTACATGCTCTTCACAAATCTTAAGAAAGCAGCCTGCCCGGCGTCATCCCTTTTAAATACTCCGGCATGCTCCAACACCTTGCTGAATACGAGGCCAATCTCTGTGTGAAGGATTTCCGTCACTTCATCCAGTGCAGGATTTTCCTGTACATTGTTTTCAAATATCTGTGGGTACTTAGAACTAATTTCCTCCACCCAGTCCGCGTGCTTCTCCAAGACTTCATCCCCTCGGATATCGCGCCCTTCCACGATCGCTTTGGCCAGCTGCTCCATCTCATCCTTCAGGCGGGCTGGCAAAACCGCTAGTCCCATGACCTCGATCAGGCCGATATTTTCCTTCTTGATATGATGAAGCTCCGCATGGGGATGATACACGCCAAGAGGATGCTCTTCGGTGGTGATGTTGTTCCGCAGCACAAGATCCAGCTCATAGTTCTCGCCCCGCTTTCTGGCGATGGGCGTGATCGTATTATGGGGCTCTCCCTCTGTCTCGGCGTAAATGAAGGCCGCCTCATCCGTATAACCGCGCCAAGAAGTCAGAATCTTATCTGCCAGCGCGATGATGCGGTCGGTATCCTGACCGCTCAAACGGATCACCGACATAGGCCATTTTACAATCCCCGCTTTCACATCCTCGAAGCCTTCCACTGCAAACGTCCGCTCCACCGGCGCCTTCGCCATGGCAAATTCATAGTTGCCGCCCTGGAAATGGTCATGGCTTAAGATTGACCCTCCAACGATGGGCAGATCTGCATTGGAGCCCACAAAATAGTGTGGGAACAGCTTCACAAAATCAAAGAGCTTGCAGAAGGTATCGTGTTCAATCTTCATGGGAATATGTCTGGAATTGAATACGATACAGTGCTCGTTATAATATACATATGGAGAATACTGGAAGCCCCAGGGGCTGTCCTGGATCGTCACCGGTATGATCCGGTGGTTCTGCCTGGCAGGATGGTTCACCCGTCCTGCATAGCCTTCATTTTCCATGCACAGCAGACATTTGGGGTAACCGCTCTGTCTGGCCAGCTTGGCGGCAGCGATGGCCTTGGGATCTTTCTCCGGCTTGGACAGATTGATGGTCACATCCAGAGTGCCGTACTCTGTCTTTGTAGTCCACTTCACATCCTTCTTGATGCGGTAACGGCGGATATAGTCCGTATCCTGGCTGAATTTATAATAAAAATCTGTCGCTTCCCTGGGGGACTTTTCATACAGCCGGTTAAATTTTTCAATCACAGTGCTTGGTCTTGGCACGAGTCTTGACATCAGCTTCGTGTCAAAAAGGTCACGGTATACCACGCCGTTCTCTTTTAACACACCGTTCTCATAGGCGTAATCCAGCAATTCCGCCAACACTGGCTCCAGCTCTACATTTTCATAGTTTTCCTGCGTTTCCTCGTATTCCTCTATCTCCAGAACCTCCAGCAGGGCATTGGTGGTATAGGTCACATCCTCCTGTTGAATCAAGCCTGTCTCAAGGCCATAGCACACTAATTTTTTAATTGCTTCCTGTATCATGGTTTCTCCTTCCGTCCTACATTTTT
>CABQGZ010001103.1 GCA_902463835.1 uncultured Lachnospiraceae bacterium | reverse complement strand
GTTATGAAGATCGTTCAATCCGTAAATTCCAAAATACCACTGCGCATTCTCTGCTTTTTTCTTTACCTCAGCAAAATAGTCCCAATCGACTGATGAAATTGAATGTCCGATTACAACAATCTGCTTAATGTACGCCAATCCATCAAAGAAACCGCAATGGGCTTTTATAATTTCATGGCTGTCTTTGGTCAAATCTTTATCGTACTGTCCAATTAAACTAAGCACATTATCTTGCGCCACATCAATTACTGCCTGGCGATAAGTTTTAGGCTTTCGACTTTTCTCATACAAGTCTCCTGTCGCCCCCGGCTTATGCCCAAGAATCAATTTTCCCTTCTTTTTTCTGCTTCCGTGAATGTAGCAGACATCCTTCACACCATATAGATTTTCAACGAATTCTGTATAGTTGAAATCAAGAACCTTTCCCCGTGGATGAATTAGACCGATCAGCGGTCGTTCATCAGTTCCAATCTCAAGGTGATCAATCCATCTACGAAATGTCGGCTGAAGACTATTCACCAAATTAGAAATTGGTGTCGCCGCGGCTTCTAAAGCCATATAGAACTCAGCTGCTCCACTATCTTCATCATCGTAAAACCCGAAATTATCAAGCCACATATCAATGATATTTCTGCTTCCCATCAACTCAAGATTCAAAGTTCCAAGCGCATTCTCAAAATCTGCCCAAATGTCTTCCGACGTCAATGCAAGTTCTAGATCGTTTCGCAGGCTATTGTTCTTTCCAAGGCTATCACGGAAGTTGTAATAGCTTGATGGGACTCTGTGCATCAAATCAAAGCCGTTTCCTATAATGTAAAGTGTGTCTACAGATGGAGTTATGTTTTCCATCAAAATTGGCTTGTACGCTTGCACTTCGGATTCAAATCTTTTTTGTTCTTGCTTTTTCAATTCCTTCCATTTTAAGTTTTCCGCCTGTTCCTGTATTTTGGCCTGTTCCTCATGCCACTTCTTATTACATATGCAGCAGTAGGAATATTTAGTTTCGCTCAGAAATTGCTTTCCGCAAGATTTACAAATTTTTATTTTCATAAGCAATCTTCTACCACTTTCATCCCGAATGGATTTGACAGTTATTCACACACTGTCATATAATATAGTTGATTTTATGCGAATTAAAGGGTTTTCCGCTCGCCCTTTGGAATTCTTCGCCCTATTTACCTTATTACAAATCGCTGAAAAGGTCTGCTTTGTACATGCCATCCACCAGCATCTTCTTGAAGCTGTCCTTTACTGCTGCGACATCTTCGTGATAGGTCATGCCATACCAGGTATCGTTTGTTTTCAATACTTTGACAGACATCTTTCCCTGCTCCAACAGTTCACCGATGAAGATAGGGATCGGATACTCTGCTTTCAGAGGATTATTCGGCACTTCCTTCTCGAAGAACTCCTTGAAACCTTCCTCCAGAACATCTAGAAAATCAGAAGTTAATCCCCACATATTCATGGAAACCAGAGAATCTACATCAATCACTTTTCCGTCTGCTTCTGCTCCGGTTGCGGTCCTCACAATATTCTTTTTCTCTACAACTTCGGTCAGATTGTTATCCTCATCCATCTTACAGATACCACGAGTCACACCACCGTTATCAGACAACGTATTTTTCAGCACAAATCCTGCCATACAAGGCTTTCCGCCATTCACCAGATACTCATGAACAGCCTTGAAACCTTCTTTGCCATAGTAATCGTCTGCGTTAATGACGATGAACGGAGTCTCAATCACGTTTTTTGCTGCAAGCACGGCCTGTCCAGTTCCCCAAGGT
>CABQGZ010001102.1 GCA_902463835.1 uncultured Lachnospiraceae bacterium | reverse complement strand
GATATTGACAGCCGGGCCCAGAACCACGCTGAGCTTTTCATGCTGGCAGCTGTCGCCGATGGCTTCGCCCATTTTCCGGATCAGATCCCGATCGAAGGACGCTGCCGTGGCGGAGGCTGCCGGCATACACACAGCCTTGATGCTGTCATTGATGCCCAGGTGATCCCCTTTGTCATCCTGCTTGCGCAAACCATGCGGGCCGTCGCTGACCATCACGGAGGGAACTCCCAGACGCTCGACGGATTTGGTATGCCAAAAATCCAGACCGGAGCACAGGCCGGCCTTTTCTTCCAGAGTCATTTGGGAAACAAGTGCTTTAATTTCCATAATACATACTCCTTATACGAGCTTACCGCAGCATTGAGGGCTAAGATTTCCGCAATGCTGCGGTAATGGCTGATACTATTTCAGTTCTACCGTGCTCAGATCCCATTCCTCATGAATCTTGGGAACGTCGCTGATCAGGCGCTTGGTATACGCGGCCTTGGGATTGAGGATGACCTCGTCCGCCTTGCCGAATTCCACAAACCTGCCATGCTCCATGATATAAACGGTATCGGAAATGTAATACGCCAGGCCAATATCGTGGGTGATGAAGATAACGGTCATGCCGATCTCATCGCGCAGCTGTAGCAGCATATCCAGAATGGTGGCGCGGGAGCAGGCGTCAACCATGGAGGTGGGCTCGTCCGCCAGCAAAATCTTGGGCTTGAGCAGGAAAATACGGGCGATCATCAGACGCTGCATCTGGCCGCCGGAGAGCTCGAAGGGATACTTATTGGTCAGCTCCGCGAACTTCAGGTTTACAAAGGAGCAGGCTTCGGTCATCATTTCGATCTTCTTCTCCTTGGGGAGATGCTTGCCGCCGCGCATGTTAATGCAGTCGAGAAGCACGGTGTCAATTTTATTGAAGGTATTGAAGGAAGAGAAGGGATCCTGGAAAATGGCCTGAATGCCTCTCCAGTATTCCTTTTTCTTTCTGTGGGAGGAAATGTCCCGGGGCTTGCCCTGGAACAGGATCTCCCCTTCCGTTTGATTCAGCAGGCCCAGCAGCATTTTGGACAGGGTGGTCTTACCGGAGCCGGACTCACCGACGATGGAGACGAACTCGCCCTCGTGAAAGTCAAAGTCCACATGGTCAACAGCCACGGTTTTCTTTTCGCCAAGTCCGAATACCTTGGTTACCCCGCGGCCGGACAGGCAAAGCGGTGCGTTGGTGAAATCCTTCGTTTTCGGAACGTAATCACTCATGGCTGTACACCTCCTTCAATTCATCCTGACCCAGCAGGCAGCGGTACATACGTCCGTCGCCGAGATCCTTTTCGGGGATGGCGCTGTAGCGGCACTCAGGCCGGGCGTACTTGCACCGCTCGGCAAAACGACAGCCCTGAGGCGGTTTTTTCAGGTTGGGCGGCGTACCGGGAATCGCAGTCAGCTTGTGTCCGCGCGTGCCCTCCTCGGGAACCAGAATGGAGCTCATCAAGCCGTGGGAGTACGGATGCACGGGATCGAACACCATTTCTTTCGCAGTGCCCTTTTCCACAATCTGTCCGGCGTACATGACCATGATGTCGTCGGTCACATTGTAGAGCAGAGGCAGCTCGTGGGTGATGAACAGCATGGACTTGATATAGCCCTTTTCCATCAGCTCCCGCATCATCTTGATAACCATCTTCTGAGAGGTCACGTCCAGCGCGGAGGAAGGTTCGTCGGCAATCAGAACCTTGGGGTTCAGAATGGTAGACACAGCGATGACGGTACGCTGCTTCATACCGCCGGACAGCTCCAC
>CABQGZ010001101.1 GCA_902463835.1 uncultured Lachnospiraceae bacterium | reverse complement strand
TAGTTTCTTATTACGTTTTTTAATATATCACTTATTGTTAGCACTGTCAAGAGGCGAGTGCTAATTTTTTGTGAAGAATTTGTGAACCCTAAAATGAAAAACTAACTTCCACCCTTAGCCTATATTGTTCTACACTGTGAAATAGGGGTGGAAGTTAGTCTTGCAATCGTTTATCCTATAAGAAATACCAGGGCTCCCCCTGGTCATATCCTCCAACTACCGGAAATGGAATATTTTTATTACATAGGAGGATTCATTTATGTCTACGAAAGCTACTGGAAACAAAAAACACCTTACCCTCGCTGATCGTGCTGCCATTGAACATGGAATCAGCTGTGGGGAAAATTTTACTCAGATTGCCCACAGGATCAACAAGGATTCTTCCACCATATCCAAGGAGATCCGACGGCATCTTTTCCGGGTTCCTCATTTTCAAAATGAAACCCAGCGGAAACGCTCGGAATGTGAGCATTATCAGAACTGTGAAAAACAGCATATCTGTGGGAATCAGACTTGTAATTCCTTATGCTGGAAATGCCGCCCCAAGCGCTGCTCCATGTATTGTCCGGACTTTACTCCCAGGCTCTGCGACAGGTTAAAAAAGCCCCCATATGTGTGTAATGACTGCCCTCAGATACGCAGCTGTTCTCATGATTTCTATTTTTACAGGGCCAATTATGCCAATGATATTTATAGTGAAACAAAATCCTCCTCACGGTCTGGGATTAACCAAACTCCTGAGTCCCTGGAACAGCTTGACCGCCTGGTATCTCCTCTTCTCCTGCAGGGACAGCCTTTGTCCCATATCTTTGCTTCTAACCAGGATTCTGTCTCATGTTCTATAAGGACCCTCTACAACTATATAGACCAGGGATATTTCACTGCAATCAACCTCGATCTTCCCCGTAAAGTCCGCTACAAAAAGCGCCGGAAGGCCCGCAGGGAGCCCGACAACACTGGGTATAGAAAAGGCCGGTCCTATCAGGATTTTGAGCGGTATCTGGAAAAGTTTCCAGATACAAATGTAGTGGAGTTAGATGTGGTGGAAGGTGCCGGGGGAAAATCAGAAAAAGTACTCTTGACCATGCTTTTCCGTAATTGCAGCCTTATGCTTATTTTTCTGATGGATGCCGACAGACAGGACAACGTGGAAGATGTGTTTCAGCGGATATACATCCATCTGGGGGCCGATCTGTATAGAAAACTTTTTCCTGTCATTCTTACAGACAATGGAGCTTCATTCAAAAAACCAGACATTTTTGAACGGCCTGAAGGTGAACTTCTGTCCCATGTCTTTTACTGCGACCCAATGGCTTCCTGGCAGAAGGGACGCCTGGAAAAGAATCACGAATTCATCCGTTATATCATCCCAAAAGGTATGACGTTCGCAGGTTTGAACCAGGAGCAGGTAACTCTCATCACCAATCATATCAATAGCGTAGCAAGAGCCAGTTTAAACGGCTGCACCCCGTTTGAACTGGCTCAGTTGCTGATAGACCGAAAACTGCTGGATCTCTGCCAACTGGAAAGGATTCCCGCCAACCAGGTAATCCTTAAGCCATCACTCTTGAAAAAGTAACTGCAGGATCCTTTTCCGGTATTGGTTTCATTCTCAGACCGGTGGAAGTTACTTTTGCAAAAGAACTTCCAGTGGTCCCAAAATCATGCCCGTTCTCCAGAAAAAAGCGCTGTTTTCTGCCTTTATTATATGTCAGGTTTTACGAATAATCCAGAACTATATGGAAGTTAGTCCTGCAAAAAGCCTTATTCTATCTGCAACAATACACGGT
>CABQGZ010001100.1 GCA_902463835.1 uncultured Lachnospiraceae bacterium | reverse complement strand
GTCACACGGGAGGTGATTCAGAATGGCTGCAACACGTTTGATTGCACTGCACAAAAACAAGGGAAAATCCGTTGCGGCCTGCCTGAAAAGCCGCACGGATTACGCCCAGAACCCGGACAAGACACAGCAGGGCGAACTGGTCAGCAGTTACGAATGCAGTCCCCTGACCGTAGATGAAGAATTTATGCTCTCTAAACGCCAATACGAACTTGCCACCGGTCGCAGGCAGAAAAGCGATGTAATCGCCTATCAGATTCGTCAATCGTTCAAGCCCGGAGAGATCACCGCCGAGGAAGCTAATAAGGTCGGTTATGAGCTTGCCATGCGGTTTACCAAGGGCAAGTATGCTTTTATTGTGGCGACCCATACCGACCGGGAACACATTCATAATCACATCCTCTACAACTCCACCGCACTGGACAGTACCCGGAAATTTCGGGATTTTTTGTTGTCCGGGCTGGCGGTGCAGCGGTTGAGCGATTTGATTTGTCTGGAACATCAGCTTTCCGTCATTGAGATCAAGCCGTACCGGGAGCGGCAAAAGCGCACACTTTATCCACCCAAAGAAAGCAATCGTGACAAGCTGTATTCTGTAATCGACGGCATCCTTCTGGACGAAAAACCTGCAAATTTTGAAGCCTTTCTTCAAAAGCTGGAACAGCAGGGCTATGAAATCAAACGAGGAAAGCACACTTCGGTCAAAGGCGCACGGCAGAAACGCTTTATCCGTTTTCGCACATTAGGCGCAGGATACAGCGAAGATGAAATCAAGGCGGTCATCGCCGGAGAAACAGAACACCGCCCACATCAGAAGCAGCCGCCAAAAGAACAGTCGTTCCACCTGTTGGTGGACATTCAGGCAAAACTCTCCGAGGGCAAAGGCGAAGGCTACGCACGGTGGGCAAAACGCTATAATCTGAAAGAAATGTCCAAGACCCTGATTTTCTTACAGGAAAATAAAATCGGCAGCATCGAAGAAATGCAGGAGCGAGTAAATGCAGCGACTGCACGATACCATGAGCTAGGCGATTCCATCAAGGCCGCAGAGCAACGTATGGCAGAGATTGCTGTCCTGCGGGCGCACATCGTCAACTATGCCAAAACCCGACCTGTGTATGATGCCTACCGTAAGGCTGGGTACAGCAAGAAGTTTTTGGAAGAACACCGGGAACAAATCACGCTGCACAAGGCGGCAAAAGCCGCTTTTGACGAAGCGAGTTTGAAAAAGTTGCCAAAGGTAAAAGAACTGGATGCCGAATACTCCGCACTGCTTTCTCAAAAGAAAGCTGCTTATCCAGCCTACCGTAAGGCACGGGATGAAATGCAGGAATTGAAAAAAGCACAGAAGAATGTAGAGCTGTTCTTCGCCGAGGAAAAAGACCCCAAGGAAAAATCGCAGACCCGCTAAACAGAAAACGCCGAGGATTCTTCCCATTTTGGGGAGAGTCCTCGGTGTTCTTTTTCGTTATAGAAGCATTTGGCACAAATGCGCAGCCTGCATCCGGCGGATGCAGTACACAAAGGGTTTGGGACTATCCCAACAAGCATTTTGCAACGCAAAAATGGCGTTTGTATATACGAACGCCCTGCTTGCTGCTATTGCGTTAGATCTATCCTTGGTTATTTACGATTAAAGTAGTTTTTCCATCAACGATGTGATTGATGACACTTTCGATGCCGTTAGAACACGTTCACCCGCATATTGTGCAGCTTTCTCTTCACCTGTTCTAATGATCTCATCAAGAAGTTTTTCGACATCTTGTACTTTGGATGTGTTGATGTCCATGCAAACA
>CABQGZ010001099.1 GCA_902463835.1 uncultured Lachnospiraceae bacterium | reverse complement strand
GCCGTTGGCTACGCGGTGCTGATCTTAGTCTTTGTGGTAACGCTCTATCCCATGATTTTTGTCCTCAGCGCATCCTTCAGTGATCCGGGGGCGGTTGCCAGCGGAAAGATGCTGCTTTTCCCCAAAGGATTTTCACTGGATGGATACAAATATGTGCTGCAGTACAAGGAAATCTGGACCGGTTATGGGAATACGATCTTCTATACATTCGTAGGAACTGTGCTCAACCTGGCCATCACATTGCCGGCGGCCTATGCGCTCTCCCGGCGCAATCTGGTGGGAAAGCGGTTTTTTACCATACTGTTCATGATTACCATGTATTTTAGCGGCGGGCTGATACCGAGCTACCTGAACGCAAATTCCTTTGGGCTGGTGAATACGAGAGCCTTTATGCTGATCCACGGCGCTGTTTCTGTGTACAACATGATTGTTGCCAGAACCTTTTTTGCCAGTACGATACCCGAGGAATTACACGAGGCGGCCATTGTAGACGGAGCGGACGAATTTAAAATTTTTCGGAAAATCATTATGCCGCTTTCCGCGCCCATCACGGTTGTGCTGGCGCTGTATTACGGCGTGGGACATTGGAACGAATATTTTACGGCCATGGTTTTTCTGGCCCGCAGAAGGGATGCGTGGCCGCTGCAGCTGGTTTTAAGAGAGATACTGGTGCAGGGAAAATTTGCGGAGACAGCGGTTATGAATGGAAGCATGCTTTCGCCGGAAGAGGTGGCATATCTCATTTCACAGGCGGATACCTCAAATATGATCAAATATTGTGTGATCGTGGTGGCGGTAGTGCCTATGCTGCTGATCTATCCGTGGCTGCAGAAGTTCTTCTCCAAGGGAGTGATGATCGGAGCAGTCAAGGGATAGGAAGGGACGCGGACCATTGCTATGGAGATGCCCATAGAGTACAAGATAAAAAGAAAGAAGGAGAGAAAGATGAGGAAAAAAACAAAGTATTTTAGGGTGGCTGCATGGATGCTTGTATCTGTTATGGCATTCACTTGTATCGGATGTGCCGGAAAGGAGGGAAACCAGTCAGAGGGGGGCGACAAAGCGGAGACGTACTACAACAAGACGGGATATCGAATCTGCGATGAGCCCATCACGCTGACCATGATGTGCGGCGCGTCAGGGAATATGGATCTGGAAAACCGTATCATGGTGGAGGAGATTGAGAAGCGGTTCGGAATTAAGCTTGAGATCACAGGCTTCCCCACCAAAGAGGAGTTTGTAACTCAGCTGAATCTTGCCATGACCACCGGGGATCTGCCGGATCTGATCGCGCCGTCGGGCCATATTGGCAAGAATGAAATGTTGAAAATCGCCAATGAGGGGTATGCGCTTAGGCTGAATGATTACGCGGATCTGATGCCAAATATGCAGGCGGTCATGAAAGCGTATCCGGAGTATGAAAAATATCTCACATCAGAGGATGGAAATATCTATGGCATCTCCTTGATGGAAGAAAATGTCTTTGGACGGGTAAATCGTGTGTTTATGAACAGAACCTGGCTGGAAAATGTAAATATGGAAGCGCCGAAAACGGTGGATGAGCTGTACCAGGTACTGTGTGCGTTCCGGGATCAGGACGCCAATGGCAACGGTGATCCCGGCGATGAGATTCCTTTTGATTATGTGGCGGACAGCAGTTATTTTGATGATCATATGCTTCTGTCAGCGTTTGGATTGACCACAACCAACTCCAACTATATCATTTCGGTAGATGAGGAAGGAAAGGTCGCTTTTGGAAATACCACAGAGAATTACAAAGCATATTTAAAATATATGAAAA
>CABQGZ010001098.1 GCA_902463835.1 uncultured Lachnospiraceae bacterium | reverse complement strand
CCGACGGGGAACGCCCTGTTGTACATATCGTTATCGTCTGTGGTCTTTGGCAGGGTGCGTCCTATTCAGGGGCGCATCCTGTTTTTTATTTTGTCCTCAATCTTCTAACCCACGGCTCCCAGCCGTATTTTTCAAATATTCTTCCGGCTCGCCGTTTAGAATCAAATCGGCATAATGCCATTCTTTTCGGCATACGCCGTGCATTCCCGGATCTGGCCTTCGACGGATTCTTCGCGCTGATTGTCGCTGGAATAGCGGGCGTAGATTACAGCGGTCATAGGAGGGCCTCCCTTCGCTCTGTATGGGGATGGATGTAACTGCATTACATTTCGTATAATATATACCATATTTTGTGTCCTATTGCAAGGCTTTTGAGTGCCGTCTGGTGGTGTTCTTTTTGAACACTACCTGTTCTTGTACACCAAAGGCAGATGTTCGGCTGCCCGCCGTTATTTTTGGTATGACTTTCTTTCAAAACAATACGCTTCTTTGACATTTCGCTGTCAAATATGATACAATAAAAACACTTTTAGAAGGCGAGGGGAGGCAGCAGCGATGAGCGAAGCAAGAATGATGGGTTCTCTAGCAGACAGGCTGCTCAGTTTTGTGAGCACCACACCCGAACGGGACGCAAACTATGATATCGCAGTGACTCTGCTCAAGCATTACCCCCAGCTCAAAGGGATGACTCTCGGCCAGATCGCGAACCTGTGCTATACCTCCAAGGCGTCCATCTCACGGTTTTGCCGCTTTCTGGGGATGGACAGTTTCAAAGCGTTCCAGGCCTGGCTGGAGCAGGACTTCACCATGAGGACCGACTATTCCCGACAGTTCTACACCATGCTGCACAACAATCAGGAAATGGCCATCGGTTCCTATCGCGACACGCTGATCAGCAACATCTATGCTACCATCACGCCTGAAAACGCCGAAGTCATCCCCGACATTGTGCGGGTGTTGCACGGCTGCGGCAAGGCGGCCTATTTCTCCCACCACTTTTTGTGGGACATCGGCCACTACTTCCAAAGTAAAATGATGATTATGGGCCGCTATGTCGAGCTGTTCATGGATTATGCCGCTCAGCTGGAGTGCGCCCGCAGCCTGACTGAAAACGACTTTGCCATCATTTGCAGCGTGGGCGGCAGCTACCCGACTCGTTACCCGGACATCTGTAACGCAATCATTTCCAGCGGCTGCAAGGTTTTGGTCATCACCCAGAACCTTGCCAGCCCCTATTTGAACACCGCCGATTTCATCCTGCAATGCGGCACCACCAACCGCAACGACGTGGGCAAATATGCAGCCCTCATGGCCAACGACCTGATCGTCATGGGCTATATGCAGGCATACGATAAAGCGTTCCAGTAAAGCATAGCAAAAAATACAGCAAGGCCGCGAGGGTTAACCGCCCTGCGGCCTTTTTATTTTGTCAAAGCGCACAAAAAACGATAAAAAAGTTTTTCGCTTTTCAGAAATTGAAACATGCGCTACCAATCTGAAATGGCGCACTTATATTTGCAACCAAATCGAGTTCCAATCATGTTATAATTTTAGTGCAAAGAGGAAATCGGACTGGCCAGTCGTGAAAACCTTGGTATTGAAACAAATGAAGCAAGAACCAAAAGCAAAAACTGTAACTTTTTCTTTGTAGAGGACAAAACCATGAAACGATTACTCATCCGTGCTGATGACCTTGGCTACTCTGAAGGCATCAACTGCGGCATTGCGGCGGCGGTAGCAGCCGGACTGGTGCGCTCTGTGGGCGTCATGACTAACATGCCAGCTGCTGTCCACGGACTGGGGC
>CABQGZ010001097.1 GCA_902463835.1 uncultured Lachnospiraceae bacterium | reverse complement strand
TTCCAGTATTTCTTCTGGCGTAAACATTTCTTTTCGTACTTCAGCCCATGTACTTCCAACAGCGTTTATTTTATTCATATAAACCACTCCTCTCTTTAAAATCTGCTAATTCCCTCATTTCATTATACGTAAAAGTTATCATTCTGTCAATACTTTAAAGTTATCATTCTCGATACGTTCGGCACCAGATTCCCCTCTTATCGCACCCAATGGTTATCTGCCCGCTTTTCATTGTGTAATAGATTTGACTTCCCGCCCCCTCGATACGACTGACTGCCTCTTTGCCTGGATGGCCGTAGCTGTTCTTCACTCCGCAGGATATCACTGTCACGACCGGCCCCAATGTTTCCAGAAAGGACTCGCTATTGGAGTGATCAGAACCGTGGTGGGCAGCTTTGTACAAATCAGCTCTCAGCCCCGGATACTGGCGAATCAGCTCCTGTTCCTCTTCAGAGGAAATATCGCCGGTAAAAATTCCGGTCATTCCATAATAGTCCAACTGCAGTACCATCGAACTGGTATTTCGATCTGTCCCTTCCTGGAACGGGAACAAACAAGTCAGCTTCATATTCCCTGCTGATACAAAATCACCGGGTCTTAGATAAGTAACAGCCGTGTCATATTTGTCCGCCATGGCACACAGTTCTTCCCATGCCTCATCCCGCACGATTCCTTCTGCCAAAAAAAGATGATCAATCCGGTATCCATTTTCCCATAACTCCAGCAAGCCGGAAATGTGATCTGTATCCGCATGAGATACAAACCAGCCATCCACATGATCTACGCCTCTGCATTTTAAAAAGCTTAAAATCCGGTACTCTCCCACCTTGCGCTGGCTCGAACTTCCCCCGTCCACAAAGAAAGAGCTCCCCTCTCCGTTCTGTATGTAGATGCCGTCCCCCTGCCCTACATCCAGAAAGCATACCTCAAAGCGGCTGCCTGGGCGCAGAGTCAGAAGCACCAGAAGCGCCGCCAGGACCCAGGAAACAGGCAGAACTTTCATTTTCCGTGCTGTTCCCTCATTGCGCTTCATATGAATCGTCTGCTGACTGTCTTTACTTCTATTCCTGTAGGAAACAGCCAACGATATCCCCAACACTATATAATATGCGGTCATCATCCACACAGGCGGCTTTCCAGTGATCCACATAGCTCCCGGAAGCTTCGCAAACAAGCCACACACCCACTCATTGCCTTTCAGAAGGCCGTATGCCGGCTTCAGCAGAATAGCGCCCAGCCACCTGGAGTACAAGCCTGCAAGCCCGCCTAAAATCCCAGACACCAGCAGCAATCCCATAAAGGGAAGCAGTAGCCCGTTGATCAGGATACTGTACACTGGAAATTCATAGTAAAAATATACCGTGAGCGGCAATGTAACCAATTGGATACAGGCGCTCATCTGGAACGTGTCTGCCATGTCCGCCTCCCATTTCCGCCCCCATATCCAGCCTCTAATTTTTCCCAGAGTTGTTTTCTTTCCAGCCAACGCTGCCGGAGCAGAGGACTTCTCCGTGCTCTTTTCCCGGTGTTTCCAGATTCTTGCCACTACCACCACTGCCAGCACTGCACTGTAAGAAAATAAAAATCCCACATTTGCAACGCACATCGGATTCACCCACAGCTGAGTCAGAGCAGACAAGGCCAGAGCTGTCACCGAATCATAGGCCATCCCCAGCGCATTTCCAAGGAGCATGACCACAAACATCAGCACTGCCCTTCGGGTGGACAATTCCATCCCGGAGATCTGTCCGAATATCAGAACCACGATTCCCGCAGCAATACCGGCTGCTGGGTAGGAGATTCTGCAC
>CABQGZ010001096.1 GCA_902463835.1 uncultured Lachnospiraceae bacterium | reverse complement strand
TGTGGGCGGGCAGATGGTCAAGAAGATGTGGCCCGTACGAAGTGCGAACTATGCGAGGGATAGCCGGGTTGCGGCTGGACATAGGGTGGAGATTCGGTACATGGCGCAGCTGACAGTGTAAAACAATACACTACATCCAAACAGCCCTTAAAAAGCGCATCTGCTTTCCATTTCGAGCAGATGCGCTTTTGTCAGTTCTAATGGAAGAAAAAGCGTAAGGAGCTGACCATTATGTTATTCCGCAAAGAGAAAAAGTATTATGTAGCCTTAAGTGACCGGGAACTTCGTCTGGCAAAGTATGCGCTGCTTCAATTCCGCAATAAGCTTCTTACGGAGGAAAAGCCTGCCGAGGATGTAAATGAGCTGTTGCTGAAGCTCTGGAAGTAGAGCGCCGTCCCCATTCCGGAAAATTGTTACAGACCGCCTCCATATATCGAAGAAAAATGTTACAAGTCATTTGACAATTCCCGAGAATAATGTTACACTTTTCTTGTTACAATATTCTTGGAGGTGGTAGTATGCTGTTTCGAAAGGCCTATGACAGGCTGCTGGAATGGAAAAACCAGCCGAGGAAAAAGGCCCTATGCATCATGGGTGCCCGTCAGATTGGAAAGACCACAATTATTCGCCAGTTTGGCAAGGACCAATACGATTGTTTCGTGGAGGTCAATTTCATCACGGATACGGATGCGGCCAAGATATTTGACGGGAATCTGGATGCTAATACCATCATTACCGCTTTGACTATATCGAGTCCGGCTCCCTGCTGGGTGTTCGGCACAAGGAGGTTCGCTCCTACCCGGTTGGCTTTGAGGAGCCCTACCAGATGTATCCCATGGACCTGGAGGAATACCTGTGGGCAAACGGCGTACAAAAATCCACAATTCAGTATCTCAAGGACTGCTACGAAACCGGGACGCCGGTCACCGATGCTATTCACCAAACCCTGTGCAAGCTGTTTTACAGCTATATCGTTGTGGGCGGTATGCCGGATGTGGTGCAAACCTATGTGGATACCCACGATATTGCCCAAGTGATCGCCCGCCAAAGGGAAGTTTTGGAGCTATACCGGCTGGACATTGCGCAGTATGCCCAGGGCAGCGAAAAGGTCAAAATCCATGCCATTTTTGACAGCATTCCCAGCCAGCTGAACGACAAAAAACGGAGATTTGTTCTGGCGGCACTGGATCCCAATGGCCGCCAGCTCCGCTATGCGGATAGCTTCAACTGGCTCTGTGACGCCGGCGTGGCCCTGCCCTGCTATAATGTGGAGGTGCCCCAGCCGCCGCTGATGCTGAATGAAAAACGCAATCTCTTCAAACTCTTCATGGGGGATACCGGCCTGCTGTGTGCTGCCTGTATGGAAAACGTACAGTTTGAGATTTTGAATGGCGACCTGCAGATCAATATGGGCAGCATTCTGGAAAACGTAATTGCCCAGCAGCTGAAATGCAACGGGTTTCGCCTGAATTACTACGACGGCAAGAAAACTGGAGAAATTGATTTTGTCATTCAAAACGGTATGGGCATTGAACTGATTGAGGCCAAATCCGGCAATGATTTCAGGACGCATTCCGCTATGGACAGGATTCGTAAAGTGGAGGGCTGGAAATTCGATAAGGCCGTAGTACTCTGCAAGGGAAATGTGGAAATGTTAGATGGTATCTGGTATTACCCATGGTATATGGTCATGTTTCTGAAATCCTACCAATTGCCCAAGGAACTCAAGTATGAAATTGATTTAAGCGCATTACAGTAACGCATAATTGAGGAAGCATCTGCTCACCGGCAGGTGCTTTTTCTATACGCAAAG
>CABQGZ010001095.1 GCA_902463835.1 uncultured Lachnospiraceae bacterium | reverse complement strand
ACGCATCTCCTTTTTTCTTATTCGCCCAAAAATGATTCCAATTTTTTAAGTACGAAATCACGGCGACATTTTCTCTGATGAGCCAAGATGCTCATTCTACCATAGCACTTACAACCCAAGTCAATTTCACTTATAGACAAACACACGCAATATTAATGCCCCGATTTCATTTCTGGAGATCCTGTGCCAACCGAAGCCCGCCCTAGCCTTGCAGAAAAAGCAGCTTGCAAATCCAAAATCTGCAAGCTGCTTTTATATTTTATCTATAGAGTGCCCCCGCATATTGTCACGAATAATTTGGACTCTTAAACGGTGCAGTTTCTGTCTAGCAGCACTACGATAATCTTTTATTAAAAGCTCATAATCAGCTTTTCATCAAGCCTTTTGAGGATTTCGCACGCTAGCTTTACTGCGTTGTCAAAATCCGCATAGGCCGAAATTCCATAATGCGTATGAGCATAGCGAACCGGAACACCAATCACGATCACGGGTACGGCTTTCTCGGTCAGATGGATTGCAGCGCCATTTGTCGAGCCAGCACTCCGAACGGCATCCTGCACCGGTATGCCGAGTTCTTCCGCCAAGCCAAGCGCGTATCTTTGGTAGCGTGGATTTGTTATCATTCTGGCATCAATGTGACGCAGCATCGGACCGTGCTTAATAGCAGTCTGGATCATATACGGTTCAACACAAGTATCATCCGCCGGGCAGCCTTCAAAGACGATTGCAATATCCGGTTTGATGACCTGTGATGTCACGGTTGCGCCGCGCACACCAACTTCTTCCTGCGCAGCGCAGGCACCGACGATATCAACATTCAATTTCTGCCCAGCCAACGTGTGCATCGTCTTGAGAATGGCCGCGCAGCCCAGACGGCAGTCAAAGCTCTTACCGACCATCAGATCTGTTGTTTCCGAGTACGAGAAGGTGACATCAGGAACAACAGGCTCTCCGATTCTCACGCCGAATTTTTCAATAGCTTCTTCTCTGGAAACCGCACCAACATCTACCGTAATATCTTTCATCTCCAGTGGAGCCTTACGCTCCTGCTCGGTCATAAAATGAGGCGGCTTGCTAGCGGTAAGACCCGGGATATATTCTCCAAATTTGTTACGAACCCAGACCTTATGTGCCGGAATGTTGTGGTTGACCCAACCACCGATCTGAATAATACGGAGTGTTCCGTTCGGGCAGATGGCCTGTACCATGAATCCGACCTCGTCGCTATGGGCGTCAAGCTGAACAACAGGACGCTTACCGTTGTTTTCTTTTCGACGAATATAGAGATTGCGCATATGATCTTCTGTGATCTCGCCAAGTCCTTCTGCATAGGGTCGGATCACTGCCACTACTTCATCTTCAAAGCCGGATGTACCATTTGCGTCCGAGATTGCTGCAATCATTTCCAGCGTCGTTTTTTTGTCCATTGTAATACCTCTTTACGTAAAGAACACAACAAACGTGACGCCGATGATGACCGGAATCAACATAAGTAAGCGCTTGAGGACATACTTGTGCATATTGATTTACCTCCTGTTTCCTCCTAAAGGACTGGCTTCATAGGCCAATGCAAAACAGGTTTTCCTGTTTCTTGTGACATAGTATAGTGTAAATTGTGCAAAATTGTCAACAATTTATTTGTGAAGTTAACATAGAAAAAATACTTCCATTTTTGTTAACCTTCCACTATAATAGTATTACAATATACGCGTAGTTTGCCTATAGATGTTGCATTTTTTAAAATTCAGGAGGACACGACGATGAAAAAATAGGTGGAATGTTTTATTACGAACCTTGTAAGGTCGCGCAGAACG
>CABQGZ010001094.1 GCA_902463835.1 uncultured Lachnospiraceae bacterium | reverse complement strand
AAAAAAATTGGTGAACCTGTACCTTGTTAACGATACTGAAGAGAAAATATTCCCAGAGTTAGCGAAAACCAGCCGCGGGACAAGGGTATGCCTGTGTCAGGCCCTTGCAAAACGTCGGCACTTAGCAAGCTGGCCATGTAAATGGCCTGCGCGCTTAGTGTCCGCTACGTTTTGGATGGAGCGAGAGCGCGCCTGTCACAGGCATACCCTTGTCTCGCGGCGTCCCCTTCGCGAGAACTTTACCCCAGAAATCACGTCCCCTTCGCGAGAACTTTGTCACAGAAACCACGTCTCCTCACTGGTAGAAGACACACAAGCCGCCCCCGCCGACAGCATGGTCATAATATCCTCCTTGTCCGAGATCAATCCCCCGGCAATCACCGGAACCGTCACCATATCGCTGATCCTGGCAATCACCTTGGGCATCAAAGCCGGCAGTACCTCGATGATATCCGGCTTCACCAACTGCAGCTGCTTCTCGATGGAAGAAAAAGCCAGTGAATCAATGACAAAAAAGCGCAGCACTGTGTAAAGCCCCAGCTTCTTGGCTTGCTTCACCAGCGTGGCTTTGGTGCTGATAATACCGTCTGCCCTCGTATATTTTTTGATAAAATCCACAGCGATCTCCTTGGCACTCAGCCCATGGATCAGGTCGATGTGAACCATGGCAATCTTGCCGGAATCCTTCACCTGGCACACCAGATCAGCGATATTGCAGATGTCGCCGAATAATAGAAAAATAATCTGGCTGTCGCACTCCAGACAGCGGGCAAGGCCTGCCTCATCCTTTGCGGCAGCGATCACCGGTGAATTCTCCAGCGCGTCAAAAAATTTCTGATTCATACGCAAACCTCCAAATACAAGAAATATTTAATAAGAGTATACACTAACCATTGACTTTTTTCCACAACTATAAGAAAATAGAAGTTAGATTGTGAATAGAATAGTAGGTATAGAGAGGAACAGCCATGAAAAATGTAAAGATAATCGCAGACAGCACCTGTGACCTGAGTGATGAGCTGCTGGAGCGGTACGACATCACGGTGATCCCGCTGAACATTCTGCTGGATGAGACAAGCTATCTGGATAAGCTGGAGATCACGCCAAGGGAATTGTATGAATGGTCGGACAGGAACGGCAGAACGCCCAAGACAGCGGCTCCCGGAATTGATGTCGTTCAGGGAATCCTGGAAAAATTCAATAAGGAAGAGACGGATCTGATTTTCTTTGGAATCTCGGAGGATATGTCCACCACCTGCAATGTGGTGCGCCTTGTGGCACAGGATATGGGGTATACGAATCTCTTCGTCATTGACTCCATGAATCTGTCCACCGGAATCGGTCTTCAGGTGCTTCGGGCGGCGGAGCTGGCCGCGCAAGGTATGGAGGCCAAAGAGATTGTGGAGACCCTGGAAGCATTGCGGGATAAGGTGCGCGCCAGTTTTGTCATTGATACCCTGACCTATCTGCACCGGGGCGGCAGATGCAGCGCCATGACGGCGGTGGTGGCGGGAGCCCTGAAGATCAAGCCAAGAATCTCTGTCATCGGCGGCAAGATGGATGTGACCAGGAAGTACCGGGGGAACATCAGCGCTGTCATTAAGAAATACGTTGCCGACCTTACCGAGGATTTGAAGAAAGCGGACAATACCAGAGTGTTTATCACCCATTCCGGCTGCAGTGATGAGATCGTAAAACAAGTGCGCGACTACCTGGAGGAGCTGCATCATTTTAAGGAGATCCATGCCACGCTGGCGGGCAGCGTGATTTCCAGCCACTGCGGACCAAATACTCTGGGTGTGCTGTTCTATGAAG
>CABQGZ010001093.1 GCA_902463835.1 uncultured Lachnospiraceae bacterium | reverse complement strand
GCCGTATATTGTGGCTGAAATAACCGAGAAGCGGGAATCTGACACAAAATATTTCCTGATGAGTGATCGCAGTATCAAAGCATGTGTCTATCCTCAGCCGGTACATTTTATGCAGGAAGGCAGTTACGAAGATATAGACAATCGGCTGGAATATAAGACAGATACCAATAAGAATGGATATTATGAGAATAAAGCAAATTCATTTAAAGTAAAACTACCGGAAATATATGAGAGAGAATATACGGAATTTTCAGATCAAAATGGCTATGTGAAATTCCGCCTTATTGATGCGGAAAAGGAAAAGAATATCTATGTCAAAGAAGATGCTGCTGTCAATGAGACGGAAACTGTCAATGAGACGGAAACACGATTGGAGATCCAAAAAAGAGCTGTCATTGCCGAAGAGGATGAGACACGACTGGATCATATCAACAACCGTGTGAAATATGAAGCTGTTCATAAAAATGTGGATATTCAATATGATATTACCGGAGATCGCCTGAAAGAAACAATCGTACTGAATCAATTCACGGATCGCAGCTATACCTTTGAGCTTCTGACATCGGCAGAGGCTGTCAGAAAGAATAATGATGGTTCTGTCAGCTTTTTTGATGCGGAGGGGAAAGAGTTATACCTGATCGAAGCGCCGTACATGCAGGATGCAAAGGGCGAGTACACCAATCATGTGGCAGTTGAATTATCCAGGACAGACGGTGGATACCTGTTGACATACACACCGGATTATGACTGGCTTTTGGACAGTGAACGGCAATATCCGGTTCTGTTGGATCCGACGCTCGTACAATGGGTAAGCGGATCCGACGTGACAGACACTTATATCAGTAATGTACAGACAGCCTCTGTTCCTGATATACGAGGAACATGGGATGTATTAAATATTGGAAAAAGACCTACCCTGGTGGATGGCGGCCAGCTGACAATGCGCGGTATGGTCCGGTTTGAACTTCCATCCCAGATCGAATCCACCGACTGTATCATAGACGCAAGGCTCAATCTGATCCATTACACAGACAGCCGCTACGTATCGAATAATGGAATACAGATCGATGTGCATGAATTGACAGGACCGTTTTCAGAAGGCGGAACATGGTGGGGAAATGCCCCGTCCTATAATCCTATTATTGAGGACTATGCGTTTGTAAATACAGCAAATAAAATAGGAGATACCGATTTCTCTTATGACAGCTATAATGTAACGCGGCTGGTGAATAAATGGCATGCCGGAGGCGCTAATTATGGGATACTACTAAAGCTTCATGATGACGCCGCCGCGTTGTCTGCCAGACAGCAGGTATATTATTTTGCGAAGCAGAGCGTATATTATGGAAGTATATCCAAATATGTGGAGATCACATACCGAAACACAGTGGGCATCGAGGATTACTGGAGTTACACCTCCCAGGACGCCTCCAGACATGGCGTTGGATATGTAAATAATTATAACGGCAATCTTGTCTTTGCCCATAACGACGCAGCCTTTTCGTCCGCCATTAACGGATTTTCCGTTGCACATATCTATAATTCCACGACGGCTGCAAACGGCGATACCAGGTACGGCTCCGGCTGGAGGTTAAATCTTGTCCAGTCCTTAAAAGATGTATCCGATCCGAATATAAACGCCAAATATATCTATACGGACGGGGATGGCACAAAGCATTACTTTGTGGAATCAAACGGAAAAATAGTGGATGAAGATGGATTGGGCTATACCTTAACAAAAATAAATGAAAGTATAGACAATGGCGCGTCAACGCTGACCCTGAAAATCGAATCGAAGGATAAGACGGTCCTGAAG
>CABQGZ010001092.1 GCA_902463835.1 uncultured Lachnospiraceae bacterium | reverse complement strand
ACAAAAAAGCAACACAAAGAGGTTTTGCACATTTGAAAAGTAAGTCAAATTTCTATATAGTAGGTCTAAACAATTCGGACGAAAGAGGGATTGCGTATGAATATTATGGATATAATCAGTCCGGTTATGGTAGGACCGTCCAGTTCCCACACAGCGGGGGCGGTTAAGATCGGACAGGTAGCGCGTAAGCTGTTGGGGGAACCGGTTCGCAAAGCAGACATTTATCTGCATGGTTCTTTTTTAGCCACCGGCAAGGGACATGGTACGGATAAGGCATTGATAGCCGGGCTGCTTGGTATGGCGGTGGATGACAGGCGGATTCCGGACAGCTTTGATCTTGCGAAATCAAAGGGGATGCATTTTCAGTTTGAGGGAATTGAACTCATCGATGCACATCCGAATACAGTGAAGATGAACTTAGAAGGGCAGTCGGGACGAAAGTTAGAGATCATTGCAAGTTCTATTGGCGGCGGGCAGATCCGGATCTGTGAGATTGATGGCTTGACGGCGAACTTTACAGGAGATTTTCCAACGTTGATCGTGCATAATCTTGACCAGCCGGGACATGTTACGGAAGTGACATCCATGCTTGCCCACAAGTCCGTCAATATTGCAACGATGCAGCTATACAGGGATTCCCGCGGAGGAAATGCCGTTATGGTCATCGAGTGTGATCAGGAGATTCCGTCGGATTCCATCCGGTGGCTGGAACATTTAGAGGGTATCGTGAAGGTTACTTACCTAAGTCTCGAGGATGGATTGACCAGTGACAAAGTCTGACGCACTTCTACAGCGTAAGGATTTGGCTGTAGAAGAGGATAAGTGTAGAAAGGAGTCATATGTATAAATCGTTACAGGAACTATGTGAAATTGCAACAGAACAGAACAAGAAGATTTATGAGATCGTATTAGAGGAAGACTGTCACGAACGGGGAATCTCTGTGGAGGAAGGATTTGCACAGGTGACGAAAGTGTATCAGGCAATGAAAGAGGCGGATCAGGAATATGATGCCGGTATTACTTCTACCAGCAAATTAGCAGGCGGAGATGGGGAAAAGCTGAGGCAGTACCGGGAAAAGGAAATGTCTCTTTGTGGAGATTTTGTAGTTGGTGTAATGGAAAAAGCAGTGAAAATGGGGGAATCCAATGCCTGTATGAAACGAATCGTGGCGTCACCGACAGCGGGTTCGTGCGGGGTGGTTCCGGCGGTATTATTATCGTTGCAGGAACGGTTTTCCTATTCGGATGATGAGATGACAAAAGCATTGCTTGTGGCAGCCGGAATCGGCGGAGTGATCGCGTCGCGTGCATTTATCGCGGGAGCGGCAGGTGGATGTCAGGCAGAGATTGGTTCGGCGTCAGCGATGGCAGCGGGAGCGGCGGCATATTTACAGGGAGGAGATATGGATACAATCTGTCATGCGGCAGCCATGGCATTGAAGAATCTGTTAGGACTTGCGTGTGATCCGGTTGGCGGATTAGTGGAGGTGCCTTGTGTGAAACGAAATGTGATCGGAGCAACAAGTGCCTTGACTGCGACAGATATGGCTCTTGCAGGTATACGTTCGAAGATTCCGCCGGATGAAGTTATCGATGCGATGCGAAGTATCGGGGTTGCAATGCCGTCGTGTATTAAAGAGACGGGAAAGGGTGGACTTGCAATGACACCGGAGGGGCAGAAATATATGCCGGGAGTATAGTCAGAAGAAGAGAGCAACACATTGTATAAAATGAAATTCATTCATTTGGAGAACGGAAAAGGTTCATAAAAATCATATTTTTCATAGACAATTGTCGGAAAACTTAGTATAATTATATTG
>CABQGZ010001091.1 GCA_902463835.1 uncultured Lachnospiraceae bacterium | reverse complement strand
CATTGATTACAGTCTGAAAAAGGTGGAGCAGGATGGCAAAACAGAATACCTTGTCTTTTTCAAGGCCAGGGACGTGGATGTTATGACCGCCGCCTTTAAGGAGTACACCAGTGAAACGCTGAAAAAGCAGAAGCGTGAATCGGTGCGTCAGAAGCTGGAAAAGGTGAAAGAGGAACTTTCCAATCACCGTCAGCTCAAGAAAGAAAAGAAGAGGGAGCAGGAACCGATACGATGAAAAATCAGAAAACACCTGCCCGCCTGCCGCGCAAAGCACCGTCCAACCAGACGGGCGGCACGGCATGGGGCAAAAAACTGGCTGCGGAAATCAGCCGGATGGCGCAGGCAGCAGATATGAAAAAGCTGATCCTGCTGAATTTTCCGTACATCATCGCCTTTTACATGGTGGAGAAAGCCGCGTGGCTTTACCGTCATTGCAAAGGCGATTCCGTGGTGGACAGGCTGATGGTTCTTTTTATGAACTTCGGTCTGGCCTACAAAAGTGTCTTGCCCAGTTTTCATCTGTTCGACCTGATGGTGGGTCTGGTAGGTGCAGCGGTGCTGAAGGCCGTGATCTACTTCAAAGGGAAGAATGCGAAGAAGTATCGGCAAGGCGAGGAATACGGCTCTGCCCGGTGGGGCAACCAGAAGGACATCGAACCTTTTATCGACCCGGTATTCGAGAACAACGTCATCCTCACACAGACCGAACGGCTGATGATGAGTGGTAGACCAAAGCATCCGAAGTATGCTCGGAACAAAAATGTCATTGTGATCGGCGGTAGTGGCAGTGGCAAAACCAGATTTTACGTCAAGCCCAACTTGATGCAAATGCCCGAAAAGGTCAGCTATGTCCTGACCGATCCCAAAGGCACAATTATTGTCGAGTGCGGAAAGATGCTCTCGGATGCCGGGTATAAAATCAAAGTCCTGAACACCATCAACTTCAAAAAATCCATGCGGTACAATCCGTTCCATTACATCCGCAGTGAGAAGGATATTCTGAAACTGGTCAATACCATCATCGCCAACACAAAGGGGGATGGAGAAAAGTCCGGCGAGGATTTCTGGGTCAAGGCAGAACGCCTGCTCTACTGCGCACTGATTGGCTACATCTGGTATGAAGCCCCAGAGGAAGAACAGAACTTCTCCACGCTGCTGGAGTTCATCAACGCCAGCGAAGCACGCGAGGATGATGAGGAGTTCAAGAATCCTGTGGATGAACTGTTTGAGGAATTGGAAAAGGACAAGCCGGAACACTTTGCTGTTCGCCAATATAAAAAATACAAATTGGCGGCAGGCAAAACGGCAAAGTCTATCCTCATTTCCTGCGGCGCAAGGCTGGCTCCATTTGATATTGCGGAGCTGCGTGACCTTATGGCCTACGATGAAATGGAACTGGATTTGCTGGGGGATCGCCGCACGGCCTTGTTCGTTATTATTTCCGATACGGACGATACGTTCAATTTCGTGGTGTCCATCATGTACACCCAGCTTTTCAATCTGCTTTGTGACCGTGCAGACGATCAATGCGGAGGCCAGCTAAAGTATCATGTGCGGCTGCTGCTCGATGAGTTCGCAAACATCGGTCTGATCCCGAAGTTTGATAAGCTGATCGCCACCATCCGCAGCCGCGAGATTTCGGCATCCATCATCCTGCAGTCCCAGAGCCAGCTTAAAACCATCTACAAGGATGCCGCAGAAACCATCATCGGCAACTGCGACACCATGCTTTTCCTCGGCGGCAAGGAAAGCTCGACCCTCAAAGAAATTTCCGAAACGCTGGGCAAGGAAACCATCGACCTATATAACACATCCGACACA
>CABQGZ010001090.1 GCA_902463835.1 uncultured Lachnospiraceae bacterium | reverse complement strand
GGGGGTGTTTGAATGGCTCAGGCTGTAAGTGCTTTTTTCGGGCTCCTTGGCCCTAATGTGACGGCTCCCACCAATATGCAGGAGCTGATCCCGTATCTGCTTAATTTTTTCGTAGGCGTCGTCCTGGTGGCAGTGGTGTTCCGTTTGATCGGCGTGATCGCTTCCGCCATTGTGGACAGGAGGCGGTTTTAAGTGGGCTGGATCGTTCTGCTTATCCTGGTAGTCTGTTTTTTCAGTTTTCCCACCCTCCGCTGTGCCGTGCTGCATCCGGTGGCTCTGGTGCGCTACGGCGTTAAGGACCTGATTCAGTACATAAAATATGAGCGCTGGAATGAGTGCAAGACCGGGGAGTTAGTGGCCTATGTGGGACTGTTTGGCAAAGGTAAGACCCTCTCGGCCGTGCATAAGGTCACATCTATGTATCGCCAATATAACGGCAAAGCTGTCTATGACAAGGATCGGGGCAAATGGGTGGAGCAGAGGGTGAAGGTGCTCTCTAATGTGGCCTTGAATATCCCCTATGACGACTTTGTTTCCTTGCAGCAGGTGGTCCACTGTGCCGAGAAGAACGGCGACTATGACAA
Source organism: uncultured Lachnospiraceae bacterium (assembly GCA_902463835.1). Taxonomy (GTDB): domain Bacteria; phylum Bacillota; class Clostridia; order Lachnospirales; family Lachnospiraceae; genus 14-2. The sequence goes on along the minus strand of CABQGZ010001090.1, from coordinate 1,242 downwards.
GGAGCACGACACCCTTACCGTGACCCTGGTCCTGGGCGATGAATTCAGCGTGCAGATGAACAGTCGGAACTTTAAAAGCAACATTGATCCGCTGTTTCTTAACACCTTGCTGACCTGCCGACACTACCATATCAGCCTTTACTACACCGCCCAGCGCTTCGGCCATGTGGATGCGCTGCTTCGGCAAGTGACCAGCTATGTGGTGGACTGTGACAAGCTCTGGCGCTTCCAGCGGCAAAGTCTCTATGACGCCTGGGAGATGGAAAACGCTACCAATGCCAGTTTGTTGACGCCCCTTTCCCGCCGCTGTTGGTTCGTGCTGGATCGGGACTATGCCGCTTATAATACCCTGGCCTGTGTGGGCAATCTGCAAAAATCCTTTAAGGCCGGGGATATGCTATCTGAGGATGAGATTTTGGCCCTGCGCCGAAATGAGCAGCAGGCCAACATGGATGGCGTGGTCAAGCCGTCCCGAAGATGGCGGAGAAATCAAAAGAAATTGAGAAAGTAACACAACCTGATCCGGCTGCGGATCTGATCCGGCTTTCAGCTGCAAGCAATTTGTGTTACATGGGGCCCCGCGCCAAGGCTTTAGCCGCGCGGGGCCCCTGCGTTTACCCCGCTATCTCTGCCGGAGTTGACCAATTCAGGGATTTCCGGGGATAATGGTTCATCCAGTTCTGAATCCTCCTGATCTCCCGGCTGCTGACCTCATCGAAGTTGGTACCTTTGGGTAAAAATCTGCGGATCATACGGTTGTGGTTCTCGTTGCTGCCTTTCTCCCAGGCAGAATAAGAGTGACAGTAATAGATGTCAAAGCGTTCCCCTTTACACCGACAGCTTTTCCGCAGTTTCTCATATTGCAAGAACTCGCTGCCGTTGTCGGTGGTAATGCTTCTGAACTTTTGCCGGAATCCTGGCGTATTTCGCTCGATCTGATCTATGGCTCTGCGGATGGTCTCAGCCTTCCGATCCGGCAATTTTCGGATGATCTCTTGGCGGCTCAGCCTCTCCGTCAGGGTCAGCAGAACGCTTTTTCCTCCCTGGCCGCTGACAACCAGGTCCATTTCCCAGTGTCCAAACTCTCGGCGCTGGTTTATATACTCCGGCCTGGCCTCGATACTGGGCAGCTTCTTGTGTGCCACTCGGCGCTCCGGCCTCTGTGCTTTGGGGCGCTTTTTCCATTTCTCCCAAAGGTGCTTGTTGCCCAGCTCGTAGAAAACGCGCTTGTCAATGTAACTG
>CABQGZ010001089.1 GCA_902463835.1 uncultured Lachnospiraceae bacterium | reverse complement strand
TCCCATGCACCACCCGGATTTGCAGACCGGGCAACCCTCTGGAACGCCGTGGAAGCCGTGGAGAATCAATGGAACTCGCAACTTGCCCGGCGCATCGTGCTGGCACTTCCGAGAGAAGTTCCGAAAGACCAGTACCTTCCCATGCTCAAAGAATTTTGTAACGAGCAGTTCGTTTCCAAAGGGATGATAGCCGACTTCGCCATCCATGACAAGGGCGATGGAAATCCACACGCCCACATTCTACTGACCATCCGAGCAATGGATGAACGCGGCAAGTGGCTTCCGAAAGCCCGAAAGGTATACGACCTTGACGAAAACGGTGAGCGCATCCAGCTCCCCTCTGGCAACTGGAAGTGCCACAAGGAAAACACGGTGGACTGGAACGACCAGAAGTACGCCGAAGTCTGGCGGCACAGCTGGGAAACCATCACCAACCGCTATCTGGAAGCAGCTGGACGACCGGAACGTGTTGACCTCCGCTCATTCGAGCGGCAGGGAGTGCAGCAGATTCCGACCGTCCATCTCGGCCCCGCTGCTCACCAGATGGAGAAGCGAGGAATCGAAACCTTTCTCGGAAATCTCAATCGGGATATTCGCACTGCCAACAGCCTGATGCAGTCCATCCGCAGCACCATCCGTGGGCTGCAACGCTGGATTGCAGACCTGACCGAAAAGAAGCAGATTCTTTTGGATGCACTGGAACAAGCAAAGGAACCCACGCTGTCCAATCTGCTGGTGGACTACTTCAACCTCCGCAATGAGCAGCGCAGCGAATGGTCGAGTAAGGCGCAGATAAAATGCACAGCCCGTGACCTTGCAGAAGTCATGCAGGCGGTCGATTATCTGAAAGCTCACGCCCTGAACACAGTCGAGGACTTGAACGCTTCTATTAAGGAACTGAACCAAACCGCTGCCCCGATTCGCAAGCAGCTGAAGCAGAACGAAAACCGTATGCGGGCAATCGCCCAGATCAAAGACGTTGCCGCCATCCATGCCAAGCTGAAGCCCATCCACGACACCTTTCTAAAGAAGAACTTCAAGCTGACCAAGGACGCTTATGCCGCCCAGCACAAGGACGAGCTGGACACCTTTAATAAAGCTGTCCGCACTCTGATGAAGCTGAACGGTGGCACGACCGTGGATTTTTCGGCATTGGATGCCGAATTTTCTGCGCTGCAATCCGCCAGCGCAGAGCTGCGCACCCAACTGGAAGCCTTGCAGCCGGATATCTCCGCACTGAAAAACATCCGCAAGTATATCGACATGGTGCTGAATAAGCAGCAGCTTTCCGCACCGGGTGGCAAAACATCGGAAAAGGAATCGGTGCTGAAGAAGCTGCACGAAGCCAAAGCCACCGCCGCTCCGAAGAAACCGGAGCAGCAGAAGAACACACCGGAACTTTAAGGAGGAAGGAACATGACCTACACGCAAGCCCAGATCGACCGTGCAAACGCCGTCAATCTGGAAGATTTTCTTCGTGCGCAGGGCGAAACGCTGGTGCGCAGCGGAAAGGAATACCGCTGGAAAGCCCACGACAGCCTGACCGTCTGCGGAAACAAATGGTTCCGGCACAGCCAGAGCAAGGGCGGCTATCCGGTAGATTTCGTGATGGAATTTTACGGCAAGTCCTTTCCTGAAGCGGTGCAGCTGTTGACCGGAGAGACGGGCGAAGCCCAGCCGGAGGCTGACCCCGCCCCCTCTCCGGCGTTTCGCTTGCCGCTGCGGAATGTCACCAACGCCAACATCTTGAACTATCTGACGCAGGAACGAAAACTCAGCCCGTCACTGGTGAACTTCTTCATCGCTGCCGGAGATATTTACGAGGACG
>CABQGZ010001088.1 GCA_902463835.1 uncultured Lachnospiraceae bacterium | reverse complement strand
CTTAAACAGCACACCCATCTGTGCGCCCCGGCCAGTTCCGACCATGATTGCAACCGGCGTGGCAAGGCCCAACGCACAGGGGCAGGAAATAACCAAAACAGAGATGGCATTGTTCAGGCTGAACTCCATGGAGTAACCCATGAGCATCCACGCAGCAAAGGTCAGTGCGGCAATCGCCATTACAACCGGAACAAAGACACCGGCAATTTTGTCTGCCATTCTGGCAATCGGCGCTTTGGAACCGCCTGCATCCTCTACCATGCGGATAATCTGAGCGAGGGTAGTGTTTTCACCAACCTGGTCGGCGCGGAACTCCAAATAGCCCTCCTGGCTGACCGTTGCAGCGGACACCTTATCGCCCACACGCTTCTCCACAGGCACGCTCTCGCCGGTCAGGGCACTCTGGTCTACGGACGCACATCCGCTGACCACCGTACCGTCCACAGGAATGCTGCTGCCGGAACGGACAATCACGATGTCCCCCACCTGTACATCTTCCACCGGCACTTCAACAGTGGAATCACCCCGCCGGACGCTGGCGGTTTTCGGGCTCAAGTCCATCAGAGCACGGATGGCATCACCGGTCTTGCCCTTTGCCCTGGTTTCCAGGTATTTCCCAAAAGTAATCAGGGTCAAAATCATAGCTGCAGATTCAAAATAGAGATTGTGGCTGTATTCCGAGACAATCTCCATTTCTCCATGTCCCAGCGCCCAGGACATACGAAACAGAGCGGCAACGCCATAAACCAGTGCTGCAAGGCTGCCAACGGCAATCAGGGAATCCATGTTGGGGCTGCGATGCCAGAGCGCTTTGAGACCGCGGGTATAATATACTCGGTTAAGGTAAACCACAGGCAACGTCAGGCACAACTGAAACAGCGCGGCAACCACGGCGTTTTGCGTCCCGTGATACCAGCCGGGTACTGGGAGCCCAACCATGTGCCCCATGGTAAAATACATGAGAACCACCAGGAAAATGGAAGAACCAATCAGGCGGCGCTTCATTTCCTTCAGACCGGTGTCCATGGGCGAAGCCGTCTCCTTTTTTGCAGCAGTTCCCTGAAGGACGGCATTATAGCCAGCCTTCTGCACCGCCTGAATCACCAACGCGGATACATCCGTGTCGGAGGATACAACCATGGTTCCGGCAAGCAGATTCACATCTGCTTTCTGCACCCCGGGAACCGCTCGGGACACCTTCTCCACCCGGGCGGAGCAGGCTGCGCAGGTCATCCCGGTTACGTTAAATTTCAGAATCATCTAGATTTCCTCGCTTTCTATTATCTTCTATTTGGGGCATTTCGTCAACTGTTTTCTATTGACACGCTCCTGTGTTTTATGATAATATTCTATCACGCAATCACAACATTGCAAGTATGCACTATTTTGTGCAATACTACCCTTTTAGATACCATGGAGGAATCCCATGAGCAAGGATGAAATTTGCCCCGTTGCCACAACACTGGATTTGATCGGCGGAAAGTATAAGGCCTTGATTCTATGGCATTTGGCTGACGGAAGTCATCGGTTTTCTGATCTCCGCAGAATGGTTTCCGACGCAACCCCAAAAATGCTGACCCAGCAGCTGAGAGAGCTGGAAGCCCAGGATTTAATCCATCGGGAGGTGTTTCCGGTTGTACCGCCAAAGGTAGAGTACTCTCTTACCGAAACCGGAAGGAGTCTGATGCCCATTCTCATTGCCATGCGGGACTGGGGAGCCGAATATATGCGCCGCAAGAATATGGAGCCATGCTGCTTTATGATGCAGTCTGGAACATCTCCCTGCTGTCACTGATACGCAATGTAATATGAAAGGACTTTAAGTTGATG
>CABQGZ010001087.1 GCA_902463835.1 uncultured Lachnospiraceae bacterium | reverse complement strand
GTATCAGAAACGCTTGTTTAAAAGATGTAACCCCCGAATTTTCTACCACTGCTTCATTTTCTGTTTTTTGGAATTAGCGTTATTGATTCAAGTTTGGCAACATTGGCCGAGATAGGTTTGATTGTCAGCCTTACATCGTACTGTTCAGGGAGTAGCTTTACATTTGGGTATTGGTTGAGATTGTAACTTCTCCGAAATGGAGTTTCGTTATAACGGAAACATACCTCAACTATTCTACTTGTTGAATATCCCCTCAGCTGAGTTGTCAATGTTATCGGTTTGATAGACTCCGCTTTTACATTCCAATAGACAAAAAGCACAAGAAAAGTAGAAAGACCGCCAACAGTAGCAAATTTCAAATACTTGCCATATTGGGATTTTCGGGAAATGATAAAACAACCGACAGCAACAAGCCATACGACAATCATCAAGAAATCATATACACGGTTGGAGATAAGAAACCCTCTTGAAAGCCATAAAACTGCACCCATAAGCGCAATAATCGCCAATAAAAAATAGTCAATCGACCGTGAACGTATCGACTGATATATCCATTTGCCTATGCCATAAGCAATAGCGATTCCGACTATATAGCGCAGCATGATTTCCATACTCATTTTCCATATTTCTTTTTCAGATATTCACGCAGTTTGGGAGAATCCTTGCCTTCATATATTCGGTTGCGGTCGAACACCGTCCAACTGTCGCCGTCCGGGAATGTCATCTTCTCAAAACTTCCGGGGTCAGCACCTTGAATGATGGAGTCGTTCCAAAACACATGTTTGTCATCTTTCCCATAGTTGAAATCTCCCCCGAAACCTCCCGCGGGAACAGGCTGGAAAGTTTTGGGATTTGCCCCGGCAACTAATTTGGAACTCCACCAGACATGCGATTTATCCTTGTACCAGTTGTCGGAAATATGCTCGAAAGTCGCGACATCGGCTTTAGGAAGGATATTAAAATGGGAATCGTAGATATTCGTTCCGTCGGAATACATCAAACGGCCTACTTCGGTGAGTTTGGAATAATCTTTTATTTGGGTTGGAATCCCTTTATTGTAAGCCCTGTGCTTGTCTTGCCCTATATAGAAGTCCACTTCCTTGAACGTCGCAGGGTCAGCACCGGGAACCTCCTTGTCCCTGAAAAACACTTTGTGCTTGTCAGCGGCATAGTCTCCTGATTGGTCCGGAGTCTTTGCTTCAATCGGGTGGAAAGTCTCGTAATCGATATCTGTAATCACACCTCCTGCAAGGTAGTATCCATTGTATTTGTCTTTTGCCCAATGAGTTTCCCAAGAATCTGAACTGCCTAAGATTTTGAATGTCGATTTATCTCTTACGTTCAATGCTTTCCCATCCCAATAAAAATCGTTGGCATCTTCTGCAGAATAGTAGGAATGCACTTTAAATGTTGCCGGATCCGCCTTTTCTATCAATTCACCGGAAACATATACATGCGTATTGTCTGCTGCATACGATTTGGTAAGCACACGGAACGAGCCGCCATCGGCACCATTGATAATATCGCCCTCGTAGAATGCGTGTTTCTTGTCTCGACCCCAATCATCATCCAGTTTTTCAAAAGTCTTTGGGTCTGCATCAACATGCCTTGAAGTATGACCGCTTCCTTCATTCCACGTATGCCATGTTACCTCCTTACCATCGTTTTTATATCCGACAGAACATGAAACTAGGGTCATCAATACCAAAAGTATTGATGTAATGAATATAGATTTCTTAGGAGTTTGCGAACCTAACTTACTTTGTGCTGTTGCTCCGAATGCTATAAGCAGGGAGCAAAATATTAACATAAATCCCTTCATAGCTACAT
>CABQGZ010001086.1 GCA_902463835.1 uncultured Lachnospiraceae bacterium | reverse complement strand
GGATAGAGTTGTGTCTCGTCAACCCCTTTAATTACCAAAATTTATCGGACAGGTGGATTTTGTGATTGAAGGTAGGCAACTGGCGACAGATAGCCCAAAGAGCCGTGGAGGCGCACGTTGTTGTACCAGAGCACATAGTCGTTGAGGGTGCGCTCCAGCTCCTTCAGCTCGCTGAAGGAGCTGCCGGCCACGAACTCCGCCTTGAATATGCTGTAGGTTGCCTCGGCCACCGCGTTGTCGTAGGGGCAGCCCTTGCGGCTCAGCGAGCGGCGAATGCCGAAGGCCTTGATGATCCTGTCGATGCGCTCGTTCTTAAACTCGCTGCCTCGGTCCGTGTGGGAAATGGCTATCCTATCCAGCGGCTGGCGGATGCTTAAGAACGCCTGCTCCACCAGTGCGGCCTCCTTGCGCCTGCCGCAGGCTTTCCCAATAATCTCCCGGTTGTGGAGGTCTATGATAAGGCAGACATAGTTCCATTCATTGCCCACCCGCACATAGGTTAAATCGCTTACCGCCACCTCCAGCCGCTCGCGGTTGCTGAATTCCCTGTTCACCACGTTGGGCACATTCTCTTCATTTGCCACGCTCTTATGGCGCTTGAACTGCCTCTGCGTGTATTTGGAGACAAGGCCGTATTTTTTCATCACATTGGCGATGTATCTCCTCGATGCAGCCCTGCCGCCGAGCGCCCGCTTGATTTTCCGTGTACCGTAGCAGCCCCGGCTGCTGCGGAAGATCCTTATGATTTCGTTCTCCAGCTCCGTGTCGCATTTTTTCTCCTTCTTCGTGTAATAGCATGCGTTCCGGCTGATCTTAAGCAGTGAGCACATGGCACGGACGCTGTGTTTATGCCTGTTTGCCTTGACCACGGCTACTTTTTCGCCATGATCAAGGCAGCCTGCTTTAAAATATCGTTCTCCATTCTGAGCTTTTTCAGCTCCTTGCGAAGCATGATAAGCTCGTTTTCCTCGGGGCTCCTGTTGTCCTTAGCGTGGAAGGAGCCGCTGCGTGTGTAATCTCCTATCCACTTGTGCAGCGTGGATTTGCTCATCCCGTACCGCTGCACCAGTTCCCTGGCCGGCGTGCCGGATTTATATTGCGCCACCATCTGTTCCTTGAATTCCTGAGTATATTTGGGTTCCTTCTTTTCCATTTTCCTTCTTCTCCTTTTCTTCCTCTATTTTACCTCCTGTCCGATTTTTTATGGTCTTTTTTAGTGTAGCCAGAACACTTCGTTGTGCCGGACGAAGCATTGGAAGATATGCCGGTTTCGGATGTTTGCGCTGCCTATACGCTGGAAAACAGCCGGATTGATGCTGCGGCACTGGTGGATGCGTTAACCTTGTTCCGTGAAGTGGAGAACGGCCCCTACTACAGGGTGCAGGAGTATTATCGACTGTATCAATATGCCACCGCAGGAACTCTGATGATTGGTACGCTGTATGTTGCAACGGTGTTCGTGTGCATGGCGTTGGCGATTCTGTCCATCAAAACCCTGTCCACTCTGGATGAGGATCGCAGACGCTTTGCGATACTGTATCGTCTGGGCGCAGATGTGAAGATGCAGAAAACGGCTTTGCGTAAACAGATCGGTGGTTTCTTCCTGATTCCCGCTATCCTCCCTCTGCTAATGACTGTGCCCGTCGGACTGATCTTTGGAAAGATCTATGAGATCTGGGGCTTTTCAGGTCTCAGCGGACTCGGGGCCATGTAGACTGCCGTGCTGATCTATCTGGTAATGGCCGGCATATACGCCCTGTACTATTTTCTTACCTACCGCATTGCCTGCGACTATGTAATAAAGTAACAGCAATCCACGTATCCAGTTAGAAC
>CABQGZ010001085.1 GCA_902463835.1 uncultured Lachnospiraceae bacterium | reverse complement strand
TCCAGTATCCGGATTCCACTCCTTCACGTTTACCGTTTCATCCTTCCACCAATGAATGATCTTCAATGTCACATCGCCAAGATTCGTAACCTCCGACAGATCCATATCCTCCATTTTTACTTCCTGTGGATCCAGATACATAGCATACTCCATCATTAAGTTCGGATCCGTGGTACCATAGTTCTCACCCTCTGATGTGGATCTGACTGAAAAATATCCCTCCTTTGGCCAGCGGGAACGAGGCAGCGATGCTTCACCGGAAAACAGCGACCGGAAATCCCTTTTTTCTTCTTCGATCCTGGTCACCCACATATCAATGCCATTCACCTTTTCTTCCTTCCAGCCAGTCACTGGAGATGCCCCCAGTATCTGAGGTGTCTCGCCGTCTGCGGCGCAAAAATGAATATCATGGTCAGCGCTATTAAGCTCTATGGCTGCACTCCAGCAATACTCCCCATCCTTATAATAAATATATGCCTGCTCATAGATCTCCTCCCGAATACGGGCAAGAGCCTCCTCAGTTGTTTTAAGAGGCTTTTTCTCTGTTCCTTCCTGCTTATCGCTGCCGTCCGGCGCAATCCAGAAAGTTACCACTTTGCTCTCTTTCTTCTCGTTTTCTGCATCAGTTTTGCTGCAGGCTGCATCCCCCAAAAGCAGCACAACCGCCAAAAACATACACCAAATTCGTTTCATCCTGCAACCTCCTTAAATTACTTCCAGATAATCCTTATCCTGCAAGGCCGGAAACTGGGCTGTGGGCAGCTTCTGATACCAGTATGCCACAGAGGCAATATCATCCTGCAGCGGCAGATACCGCCCGCTTGCCCTCCGCCATCCCAGCGCCTGCATCGTTACCTTCAACTTTTTTTTGAATCGAATAGGATCTACAATGTGCCAGCGATACATACCAAAACGCATCTGACTCATATAGACGCCATCTGGCTTTATCACCTGGTGAAATCCGGAATAAGGGGAGCTAAAGGCCTCATACGTATGGGTCGCCTGATTTTCAAAGTTATAGGAGCCGCAAAAATAATCCTCGGTACCTGTTCCACAGATCGTAGGATACTCATCATCATTATCCATATAGAATTTTACCTCTCCCTCCCCCCACCAATCATTGTTGTTAGATCCCCAGGCGACATACGTTCCCACGTAGGTTCCCTGTCCCTGCACCCCATCCAGAATAGTATATACCTCCTTGTAGGGAAGTGGGTTACAGCGCCGGAACTGGGCGTGGAAATACGCACTGGTTTCCGGTACCTTCATGAAAGTATAATCAATTTGATAGTAGTAGACTACCGCTGTCTCCGCCCGATTCTCCAAGGTAATCCTGCATTGCTTTCGAAACGGCATCTGCCAATAACAATTAAACGCACTGCCCGGATTCACACACACAGCCAATGACTGCAATCTTGCATAACTCTCCCAGCCGGAGGCAAAGAAATCACCCACCGGACATTCCACAGATGGCTGCTCCTGTCCATCCCAGTAGATCCGAAGAATCACATCGCGCCATTTTCCGGTAGGCGTCATCCAGATATGCTGCACCACCCCTTCTCCTTGGATATCTGCGATTTCCAAGGTCTGTCCCGCTTCAATCTGCACGGAAGGATTTACCTTCCATCCCTTTCCCAGTTCTCGGGCATAATCGCCGGCAATTCCATCTTTTATTTCGCAGCTTCCACCCTTCCCCGGCTCCCCTTTGGGATTCTCCGGCGTAATGGAACGGCTCTCTGCATCCGAAAGCATCATCAGATCACTCAAACCATTTATAAACACAAAAACACCTCACTTATTTTTTAGTCTAGCCCTTCACCGAGCCCACCATAAC
>CABQGZ010001084.1 GCA_902463835.1 uncultured Lachnospiraceae bacterium | reverse complement strand
TCCTACAACTATCTGTTGAAAGATTTCTACAAAGGAGGCAGTCACGAGTTGACACTCAACGAGAACATGGACAGCAGTCTGTTCGACGAGACCTTCATAGTGTTTGAGATCGACAGTATCAAGGACGACCCGCTACTCTTCCCTCTTGTCACACTTATCATCATGGACGTGTTCCTGCAAAAGATGCGTATCAAGAAAAACCGCAAGATGCTCATCATCGAGGAGGCATGGAAAGCCATCGCATCGCCCATGATGGCAGAGTACATAAAGTATCTGTACAAGACCGCCCGTAAATTCTGGGCCAGTGTTGGTGTGGTGACTCAGGAGATACAAGACATTATCGGCAGTGAAATCGTGAAAGAAGCCATCATCAACAACTCCGACGTGGTGATGTTGCTAGACCAAAGCAAGTTCAGGGAGCGTTTTGATACCATCAAGACGATACTCGGTCTGACGGATGTGGACTGCAAGAAGATTTTTACGATTAACCGACTTGACAACAAGGAAGGACGCGCCTTTTTTCGAGAGGTGTTCATCCGTCGTGGACAGACCAGTGCCGTGTATGGCGTAGAGGAACCGCATGAGTGCTACATGACCTATACCACGGAGCGAGCGGAGAAGGAAGCATTGAAACTGTACAAACGAAAGTTAGGATGCAATCATCAGCAAGCCATCGAAGCATATTGCAGGGATTGGGATGCAAGTGGCATCAGCAAGTCATTGGCTTTTGCTCAAAAAGTGAACGAAGCAGGACAAGTGCTGAATATAGGTAACTCTTCTAAGGGTAAGCCTTTCTAAGCCTCCTTATGCCTTTCTGGGAGTATGGGGTTGGAATTAAAAGATCTGAAGTGGGCTTGGACAAAAACGGAGTAAAAACACCAGTCTGTTTTTCTGAGCCTTCGGCTTACTGCTGTGTTTCGTATTTCCCTTACGAGAGTGAACTCTCGACGGGAAGTCCGCCCCACATCAGTAGTGGCGCACACGCCACTCAGAAAAACAAACTGGCAATAAACCGAGATAAACCGTTGGTGCTCGTTGCAAAACTGGGGACACCACTCGGAAAATAGATTTTGGGATAACAACAAAGAATAGGATAACAACAGACTCAACTGCAGAAGAGTATATAAAAAGTAACGATTAACAAACAAAAGGAAACAGAATGTTTAACAAGACAAAGAATTATTTGAAGAAGAAGGCAAAGAATGTGATGTCTTCTGGACGTTTAAAGGCAATGGCACTTATGCTCTTGGTGGGTTGTGGTGCAGCAATGGCTCAAAACTCGGCAGGTGACTACACAGCCGGCACGACAGCGTTGACGCAGGTAACGGAGGAAATCGCCAAGTATGTGCCCATCGTGGTTAAATTGTGCTATGCCATCGCAGGTGTAGTAGCTGTAGTCGGTGCTATCTCGGTGTACATCAGCATGAACAATGAGGAGCAGGACGTCAAGAAGAAGATCATGATGGTGGTTGGTGCGTGCATCTTCCTGATTGCAGCAGCCCAGGCATTGCCTCTGTTCTTCGGTATCGGATAATGACACATAATCCGAACAACAGCAAGAAGTGAGATTGTCAAAAAGAGAGTGATAACGCAAAGAAACTATTGTTATGGACGCAGATAAAGAAGAACGCTATGCGGACTTCCCAGTATTCAAGGGATTGCAAAAACCGCTTGAATTCATGGGATTCCAAGGACGCTATATCTATTGGGCGGCAGGCACAGCAGGTGGAGCCATTGTAGGTTTCATCATCGCTTATTGTTTGCTGGGATTCGTTGTAGGGCTCGTGGTGCTCGTATTTGCCATTTCCACAGGCGCTGCCCTCATTTTCCTCAAAC
>CABQGZ010001083.1 GCA_902463835.1 uncultured Lachnospiraceae bacterium | reverse complement strand
GGGCAATGATGGTCAGCTTGCCCTTGGCCACGGCCATGACGTTCTCCAGCAGCAGCTTCCGCTCGGGAACGGTCTGGTAAATGCACTCGCCGGAGGAACCGCCAACGTACAGGCCCTTAACACCCTTATCGATGTAGTACTGGGTCAGCTCCCGGACAGCCTTGGGGGAAATATCGCCCTTTTCATCATAGCAAGCGTAGAACGCAGGAATAATACCGGCGTATTTGGACAGATCTTTCATTTTTCATACTCCTTTTCTTTTGCGAGGGGCGAAAAACAGTGTTTTCCGCCCCGATGGTAAACGATTGAAATTAGCCCTTCACAGCGCCCATGGTAATGCCCTTGGTGAAATACTTCTGGAACACGAGGAACACAATGATGATGGGCACAGAGGCCAGGGCAGCACCTGCCATCAGCAGGCCGTAGTCCGTGGAGCTTTCGCCCTGCATGGTTGCGATACCAAGAGAGATGGTCAGGTTCTTGTTGGAGGTCAGCATGATCAACTGCATGAAATAGTCATTCCAGGAGTTGATGAAGGTGAAGATGGCGCAGGCACCAACGCCGGGCTTGATCATTGGGAACATGACGTCCGTGAAGGTTCTCCACTCGGAAGCACCGTCAATGCGGCAGGCCTCGGTCATTTCCGTGGGAATGCCTTCCGCGAACTGCTTCAGCAGGAACACGCCGAAGGGCCAGCCCACAATGGGGAAGATAACTGCCCAGATGGTATCGTACAGACCCAGACCGGACATTTCCCGCAGCAGGGGGATCAGGATGACCTGCTTGGGCAGAGCCATGGCGCAGACCACCAGAGAGAAGACCACGCCGCGGCCGATGAAGCGCTTCTTCGCCAGAGCATAACCGGCCATAGCGGCGGTCAGACAGGTGATCAGCATAGAGGCAACGGACATGAAGACGGTGTTGATCAGCCAGCGGATAGCGGCGGGCACCGTAGGGCCGGTGATGACATACTTGCCGAAGGTCATGTCAAACAGAGGCGCAGAGCGCTTGCTGAACAGACGCTGGAAGTTGCCCAGGTCCCATTCGGTGGGGATCCACACAGGTGTGGTGGAGTTGATCTCCCGGCCGGTCTTGAACGCACCGGTGATGATCCAGTACAGAGGGAAGGCAAACAGGAAGGCGAGAATGCCAACACAGATGAAGGAAATCACGCGATAAACCTTTTGCCGGGCGGCGTTCTTCTGAATTTGATCTTTCATAGCTTCGCTCCCCCTTACTTTTCTTCGCCCAGCTTAAACTGGACGGCGGACAGGACGGCGATAATGATGGCCAGAATAACACCCATGGCATTGCCATAGCCGTACTTATACAGCTTGAAGGCGTTGTAATAGATGTAGTACATGATGGTCATGGTGGAGTTGTTGGGTCCGCCCAGGGTCAGCAGCTGGATCAGTGCGAAGCACTGGAAGGAGTTGATGGTGGTAATGACCAGGATGTACAATGTGGTGGGCATCATCTGGGGCCACTTGATCTTCCAGAAGGCCTGCATCTGGGTAGCGCCGTCAACCTCGGCTGCCTCCACCAGAGACTTGTCCACGTTGTCCAGTGCGGAGACGTACAGGACGATGGGCTGGCCCACGGAAGTGGTCAGCAAGATCAGGATGATGCAACCCAGGGCATACCGGGAGTCGCCCAGCCAGTTGATGTTCTTATCCAGCAGGCCAAGGTTGGTGCCCAGGTAGTTGAAGATGCCGTAGTAATTGTTGTACATCCACTTCCACACCATGGTGACGGCCACGGAGCCGGTGACCACAGGCAGATAGAAGATGCAGCGGAATGCGGAGGTGGCCGTCACGTGCATCTTGCTGATAACGG
>CABQGZ010001082.1 GCA_902463835.1 uncultured Lachnospiraceae bacterium | reverse complement strand
GGTCAAGGATTTCCTTGGTGAAGGTAATCACAATGCCGCCCGCCAGCGTCAGGAAACCGTTGGAGCGCTGGCTTGGATCATGACTCTGGAAGGACATGCCGACCTGTACAACGCCCCAGCCCAAGATAATCAGCCCCACGGCACGGATCAGGCCGAAGATGAAGTCCGAGAGATTGTTGACAACGGCGATAGGGTCATCGGCAGCAAATGCCGCGGCGGACAGTACCGCAATCAGCGCTATTGTGATGACTACAGCACAGTAGGCACGAAAGCCCTTCTTGGCTGCGTTCGGGGTCTCAATCTTATTCTTGGTTTTCTTGTTCACGTTGTTTTTCCTCCATTTTCTTTTGCAGTAATTCTTCGAGCTCTTCTTCGCAGAAGAAGAGGTACTCGTCCTCGCTGACCGGTTCTGCACCGGCCTTTTTCAGCAGGTTCTCGTCAATGGACAGAGCCGCAATGCTGATGCTGTCTTCGCCGTGCCGGTAGGGACCAGCCCCGCCGTCTGCGGTGAGTGCGATGTTCGGATGCTTCAGGATATCGAACTTGAGATCCTCCACCGGCCGCTCGCCACGGATAAAAAGAAGCGCATACCGGTTATCCAGCATGCGCACCTCGTCCGGGGTCATCAGCTCGCGGCCTGCCAGCTGCCAGTTGGTGGAGTAGCTGCCGTTCCGGCCTTTGGATTGTCCGTATGAGTTGGTATCGATTGTTTCTTTCCCGAGCAGCTTGGACACATACTCATGTGTGGACTGCTCATTTCCGCCGAGATAAAGAAATTCGTCGCAGTTGCCGACGATTGACTCCCATTGCTTTTCAAACAGCGCCTTTAATTGCGCCAGATTCTGGATGATGATTGATACCGAGATTTCGCGGGAGCGCATGGTGGACAGCAGCTTGTCAAATTCATCGGGCAGCGCGACATTTGCAAACTCGTCCATCAAGAAATGGACGTGTACCGGCAGCCGGCCGCCATGGATAACGTCCGCCTGATAATAGAGCTGCTGGAACAGCTGAGTATAAAGCATCCCCACGAGGAAGCTGAAGGAGCTGTCATTGTCCGGGATTATGGCAAAGACCGCCGTTTTCTTCTCGCCGATACTCCACAGCTCCAGTTCATCGTTCTGTGTGATGCTGGCAAGACTCTCCAGATTGAACTTTTCCAAGCGGGAGATCAGGGTAATCTGGATGGATTTCAGGGTTTTGCCGCTGCCGGAGTGATAGCTCCGGTAATACTTCAAGGCGATATGCTCCGGATTCCGCATTTCCAGCCGTTCAAAGAGGATATCCAGCGCGGACTTGTATGTCTCGTCGTCCTCCCGGACTTCCCCGGCGCGGATCATCTCCATGACCATCGGGAAGTTCTGCTCCTCCGGCGGGGCCTCGTAGTGCAGGTAGAAGATGAGCGCCAATAGAAGCATGGTCGCCGCCTGATCCCAGAACGGGTCCTGGCTCTGCGAGCCCTTCGGCGTAGTATTCTTGAAGAGGTTCGTCACCAGACGCTGGATATCGTTGTCGCTGCGCAGATACACGAACGGGTTATAGCAATGGCTCTTCTCCATATTGATGAGATCTAGCACCTTAATGTCGTAGCCTTTAGCCAAGAGCAAATTTCCGGTATCGCGGAGAAGTTCTCCCTTCGGGTCAAGCACAACGTAACTGGAATTGGCCTGACACAGGTTTGGCTTGGCAAAGAACCTCGTTTTGCCCGCGCCGGAGCCGCCGCAGACCAGCGTGTTCAGATTGCGCCGGTGTCTGCGGCCGTCCAGCCCGACGGAGACATTCTGGGTGAGGATCTTGTTTTGTGCTGGAACCTTGTCTGCATACTTCCTGTTCACCTG
>CABQGZ010001081.1 GCA_902463835.1 uncultured Lachnospiraceae bacterium | reverse complement strand
TGCATAAATAAAGGGAAGAAGGGATAAGTTATGCTGCCAACAAGAAAAGAAGCGATGACGTTGCTTCGGGATGGTCTATCAAATAATCCGGGGCCTTGGGGAAAACATTGTTTAACAGCAGCGCACTGTGCAGAAAAAATAGCAGCGGCATGTGGAGATATGGATGCGGAGAAGGCCTATGTTTTAGGCCTACTGCATGATATAGGAAGAAAATTTGGCGTAAGACATCTTGGCCATGTTTCCGATGGGTACACATATATGATGCGCCTTGGTTATGATGAGGTGGCAAAGATCTGTTTGACGCATTCTTTTAACAATCACACGGTGGATGAATACATTGGAAAGCTTGATGTTTCAGGGGAAGAGATGGAAATGATTAAGACTGAATTGGCCAGGACAGTATACGACGATTATGACCGGCTGATTCAATTGTGTGATAGTCTGGCAGGAGCGGAAGGGGTTCTGGATATAGAAGATAGAATGAACGATGTAAAGAAACGGTATGGCTTTTATCCGCAAGACAAGTGGGATTCCAATATGAGATTGAAGCAATACTTTGAGAAGAAAATGAAGAAGGACATCTACCTTGTTTGTGAGAAGGGTACATTTGTACCGGAAGAGATAGGATGATCGAAGGTCTTGTGAATGGGTTTCCTGATGGGACACTTTATGTTATAATAGGCAGGCAGTGAGGTGAAGTATATGAAAAAAACAAGAGATCTGTTCTGGACTTTTTTGAAGATCGGTGCGTTCACGTTTGGCGGCGGCTACGCAATGGTGGCCCTGCTGGAACGGGAATTTGTGGAAGACAAGCAGTGGCTGAGCCGGGAGGAATTTCTCGATATGGTCGCCATTGCGGAGTCCACGCCGGGCCCTGTGGCGGTGAACAGCGCCACCTATGTAGGCTATAAGATCGAAGGGGCAGAAGGGGCTGCGGCATCCACGCTGGCGGTCTGCCTGCCCTCGTTTGTGGTCATCTACCTGATCTCACTGGTGTTTGACCGGTTCTTGCAGCTGTCGGCGGTGGCAAGCGCATTCCGGGGCATTCAGGTCTGCGTCATCTATCTGATCCTTTCGGCGGGGATGAAGATGCTGAAAAGCCTGTCCGGTACGGCTTTCAACAGGATCATTGTTGCCGGTGTCGTGGCGGCCATGGTGGGCTGCTCGGTGGCGGCGGTGTCCTTCTCGTCCCTCTACTACATCCTGCTCTGCGGGGCGGCAGGGGTGCTGCTCTACCTGTTAAGAAAGCTGCGGAAGGAGGAGAAAGCATGATCTACCTCCAGCTGTTCCTCAATTTTCTGATGATCGGAGCGCTCTCCTTTGGCGGCGGCTACGGGATGATCTCGCTGGTGCGGGAGACCGTGCTGCGTCATGGCTGGCTGACCGAAGCAGAATTCCTGAGCTTTGTCGCCGTTTCGGAGTCCACCCCGGGCCCGCTGGCAATCAATATGGCAACCTTTATCGGGTCATCACAGGGCGGCTTTCCGGGGGCGCTGATCGCTACGCTGGGGGTGGTGCTGCCCTCGTTCTTCATCATCCTGCTGATCGCGGCGGTGCTGAAAAACCTGATGAAGTATGCGGGCGTGGAAGCCTTTCTTTCCGGTGTGCGGCCCTGTGTGGTGGCCATGATCCTGGCGACCGCGCTGAACATGATGCTCTCCACACTGGGCGGCATCAAGACGCTGGCGGATGGATTTGCGCCGGATGCGAGATCGATCCTTGTGTTCGCTGTTTTATGGGCGGTGCATTTTGTCTGGAAGAAGCGGACGCAAAAAGCCCCGTCGCCCATCGGAATGATCCTGCTGGCGGCGGGACTGGGGATCCTGTTCTGGGGCGTATGAGA
>CABQGZ010001080.1 GCA_902463835.1 uncultured Lachnospiraceae bacterium | reverse complement strand
CTCTGCTCCTACTGTTTTCTCCACAAAAAGGCGTCCTCCCTGTTGGGAATCAGCCTGTCCAGATGGGCAAAAGCCTCCCGCTGTGTAAGCTCCGCCCTGTCGTGGAAGCGAGTGGCCTCTATGGATTCCGGTGTGTTCCACGGAGCAATTTGCCTTGCAAACGCTTCGGAAAACTTTTTCCCATAGTCCTTCGGCAATGCGCAGCGGGATGAAACGCCCTCCCTTTCCCAGATGTCCCATTTCAGCGTCGCCATGGAGTCACGCAAGGCCTGGGTCAGTGCTTCATGGCCGGTGTAATCCTCCGGAAGCAGCGCCTGCCCGAATTTGATGACAAAGCGCCTGTCATACCGCTCGATTCCAACCGGAACAATTTTCACATGCGCCTCCATCGCCATTTTTGCCGTACCCTGAAACAGCGGCAATATCGGGCGATTTTCCGACCCGTTGCGGGCGCCCTCCGGGAAGATCATCAGCGAGCCGCCGCCCTTCAGCAGCTCCACCGCCCGCAGGTAGGCAATGTGCCGGTCGATTTTGTCCAGTGTTTCCAGAAAAATACTCCCGTTTATGTACAGCAGCAAGCCGGAAATGTCCTTGTACAAGATACACGGATCACCGACGAACCACCAGCAGCTCTGACCAAGGACTTCATATATTCCTTCAAGGTCGCCGCTGTCGATGTGTGTGCAGGCAAAAATGGCCTGTCCGTAGTCCTTCCGGGGTTCTCCCAGAACTTGAATCGTCTGCTTTTGGAAGCAACGGCCGATTTTCAGAAATGCGGAAAACAGCGGATATAATGCTTTTCGGGAGCGGATATGCCGCAGCTTCGTTCCCTGAGCAAACAGGTATTTCCGCCGCTCGCGGTAGTATGTCTCAAGGGAGGAAACCGGCATGGTCAGGCGTTTCAGAATGCTTATTCTCTTGAAAGAAGTTTTCTGCATATGGATTCTCCCTCAGTAAAAATACGTTATTTCCGGATATCTTCAACTCTTTCAAATGGGCAAAGACATCCTGCGGCGCGGGATCCCGCTCCAGTACCCAGGCGCACAGCTGCTGCTCTGTCAGCAGGCCATACTGCTTTACCCGGACACCAGTATAGGCCGTGTAGTCCTTGCGGCTTACCCTGTCTCTCGAGCGGTGATATGTTCAATCAGCTTCATTTACCCAACTCGTTTCTATGTCATTCAAAGCTGCACCTCTGCCGCCATTCGTTCCAGGGTGCGGTAGTCCACCTTGCCGATAGGTGTATGCGGAAATTCTGTCACAAAGCGGTACTCTACTGGCTGCATATAGGTGGGCAAGCTCTTGGCGCAAATGCGTTGCAGCTCTTTTGTAAGAGTATCCCATGGTTTATGTTCTGGATGGAGTATTACATAAGCGACAGGCTCATAGTAGGCACTGCCCGCTCTGCAACGAGCAACTGCCGTGCAATCAAAGATATCTGGCAGTTCTTTCACTGCGCTCTCAATCAGTCCGGGGAATATCTTGGCGGGCTGCCCTTCAAATGTTGTCAGGTAAATCCTGCGGATGCGCCCCTCGTGGAAGAGAAGGCCGTCACTGTTCATCCGGCCAAGATCACCGGTCTTTACCCAACGAGTCCCATTTTCATCAGTTACCAGAACCTCATTTGTTTCCTTCTGGTTTTCGTAGTAGCCCAGCATGGCCGACGGCGCGGAAATCCAAATCTCTCCGGTCTGGTTATAGCTAAGCTCCTTACCGGTATCCATATCAACGATTTTGACCGTATTTGAAACAAGCGGAACGCCCACACTTCCGATTGCGTTTGCACCACGGAATGAACATACGCTCGTCGCGCAGAGTTCCGTCATTCCATAGCCCTTGACTAC
>CABQGZ010001079.1 GCA_902463835.1 uncultured Lachnospiraceae bacterium | reverse complement strand
ACAATATCAATCACCGCCTGCTGCTCCAAAAACTCTGGAGAATTGGTATCCATGACAAGCGTGTGCTGAAACTTATCAGCCAGATGCTGAAAGCTGGATATATGGAAAATGACCTGTTTCATGTAACAGAGCTCGGTACACCGCAGGGCGGAATCCTCTCACCGCTTTTATCCAATGTTTATCTGAATGATTTCGATTGGTATGTTGGTCGTATGTATATGGAGCCGCACAGACAGTGCAAGCACAAAGGCAACGACACAAGGCGACTAAAATGGGCTGGTGTAACGCCAAAGTACAATTATCGCTACGCCGATGATTGGGTGATTCTGACGTCAACGGAGAAGGAAGCACTCCGCTTGAAACGTGTCTTGACAAAATATTTTCGGAACAGAATGAAACTCGAATTGTCGCAGGAAAAGACCTATGTAACAGACCTGCGGACAAACGGCATACACTTTCTTGGCTTTGTGGTAAAGGCCGAACGAAAACGGAAAACTCCTGACCCGGCAACATGGACGAAACATCTGGTTGGAAAGCCGCTGCCGGATATGGAACGGTTAGAAAAGAAGATTGAGAAACTGCTCGAAGAAGTGCACCGCATTGAACTTTGTCAAAAAGTCAATGTGCAGGCTGCGCAAATTCAGTACGTCAACTCTGTCATTATGGGTATGGCACAGTACTTGCAGACATCCATCTGCTCTCATGCCTACCATGCGATAGACCGCAGAGTAAACAACGCTGCACTGGCTGTATGGAAAAAGCTGTACCCCAAACGGTACAACTCCATGCAGGTGCCGCTGAAGGTGCTTTGCAATCTTCCTGACCGACACAAGGGCTACGACAGTAAGACATTTGCTGTATGGGTCGAAGGAAATTGGTTTGGTATAACCTATGCGTTCATCACGCATAGTCACTATGAACCCAAGCCATTTGACCAGAAAATGACGCCGTATACAGTGGAAGGGCGCAGACGGTATGTGAGCTATCGTGCTAAGCACAAGCCGCTGCCATGTGACCGTCCATCCGTTAATTCCCCAAGCGATATTGCGATATCGGCGTACGCAAAGGGAAAGATGAATTTCGAGTATTATATGAACCGGGAGTATGCTTACAGCAGGGACAAAGGAAAATGTAAATGCTGTGGAAATGCCTTCTCACCCATGCTTCAAAAGAATTGTCACCACGTTAAAAATAAGCTTCCACTTGATAGAATCAATAAAGTACCGAATCTGGTTTGGCTGTGTGAACCATGCCACCGCATGGTTCACAACAGTCCAATACCGCCTGAGCTTGATGCAAAGACGGTAGGCAAAATCATGAAATACCGCGAAAAACTTAAACTGTGAAATTTACAACCACTCTGTGTCCGTGAGAACACAGCAGTGTTAAAATCTGAAGGAAGAAAGTAAATCGATTTGATGGTACGCCGGGTGCGCTGAAAGGTGCACGCCCGGCGTGAGGTGGGGGAAAACTTGGAGATTACTTCAAAAAGTTACCTATCACAGCAAAGCAGACTACTCTGCGGACTGCTTCGCAGTCGCAGAGATGCTGCACATTCTTTTTGACCACAAAAATGCGGAATGTCGCAGGATTATCCACCAGCGAAGCCCAGAAATCCAGCGATATGTTCGGCAAGTGCAGATACTTGGACGAGATCACCGGCGGGCGGGGCGTGGTGTTCGCCACGGGAACGCCCGTGAGCAACTCCATGACCGAGCTGTACACGGTCATGCGGTATTTGCAGTACAGCACCTTGCAGCAGAAAAAGCTGACCCACTTTGACTGCTGGGCATCCACCTTTGGCGAGACCACCACCGCCATCGAACTGGCCCCGGAGGGTACAGGCT
>CABQGZ010001078.1 GCA_902463835.1 uncultured Lachnospiraceae bacterium | reverse complement strand
CACTCCCCTTCCACCTCCTGGCCGCTGATGGAAAGCTTGTTTAAGACCCGGTAAAAGGGGGTTTTTACGAAATCACGGATCTCCCGCTCCCGGCGCACCACCATGCCAAGGACACAGGTCATGACACGGCCCACGCTGACTACCGTAAACTTGGTGTTCATGAAGTTGGAGATGGTCTGGCCATATTTCAAGGATAGCAGACGGGAAAAGTTGATGCCCATCAGGTAATCCTCCTTGGCCCGAAGGTAGGCGGACTCCGACAGGTTGTCGTACTCGGAGAGATCCTTCGCCTCCCGGATTCCCCGCAAGATCTCCTCCTCTGTCTGGGAGTCGATCCACACACGCCGGCGTTCTTTGCCCTTCACATGAGCCATCTGCTCCACCAGACGGTAGATATACTCTCCCTCCCGCCCGGAGTCGGTGCAGACATAGATGGTCTCCACATCGGGGCGGTTCAAAAGGTTGGATACAATGGCAAACTGCTTGCTGACGCCGGGAATAATCTCATATTTGAACTCCTCCGGCAAAAAAGGCAGGGTATTCAAACTCCACCTTTTCAAGCTTGCGTCATAGACCTCTGGATAGCTCATGGTAACCAGGTGACCCACGCACCAGGTCACGATGGCCTCCGGGCTCTCCGCGTATCCGTCATGATTTTTCATATCGTATTTTAATGCTTTCGCGAATTCTCTGGCCACACTTGGCTTCTCCGCGATAAATAAAGCTTTCGCCATGCTTCACTCCTGCTTTCTCTTTTTCCTTTACAAATGGCATCACTCCCGCCCTGTTATCTGCCACAGAGCATCTGATTCCTTCTACAGGGTATTGGCACGGTCTCTGATATTTTTATTGAAATTGATGACCTTGTGGTCGTACTCCTCCGTCATGAACCGGGAACTGATCATAAAATCAGCGGTGGCACGGTTGTTGGCGATGGGGATATCGTACACCTGGGCGATGCGCAGCAGCGCCTTCACGTCCGGGTCATGGGGCTGGGCAGTCAGCGGATCAGAAAAAAATACCACAAAGTCCACAACGCCCTCCACAATCTTGGCGCCGATCTGCTGGTCGCCGCCTAGGGGGCCGCTGTTGTAGCCCTTCACTGGAAGTCCTGTCTTCTCCGTGATCATTCTGGCGGTGGTTCCGGTTCCGCATAAGAAATGCTGCTTTAAGATCTCCTGATGCTCGTCACACCACGCGATCAGCTCCGCCTTCTTGCTGTCATGGGCGATGAGCGCGATATTCTTCTGTTTTCCTATGGTCAATGTAATGTAATCCTGTTCTAACATTCTGGTCTCCTTTTTTCTTGTGTTGCAAAATGCTGCGTTGGTAGACAATGGAACTCTACCAACGCTCATTACTTTCGCGAATATTATACCATTGCGGGCCGGAATTGTCGAGGTAAAAATTATGTACTCAGTTAACTCTTAAGTAGTATACTCATGATTCAACTTTTTCAATCTTTTTCCAAAGAAAACCTCAATTTGAATTCTCATTCTGATCCAAATTGAGGTTTCTTTGCTAATAAAGTGTCTTTCTTATATAACTTATTTCGCTGTAATATATCCCTGAGCCTTCAGCAGCTCTGCGCACAGAACTGCTCCGCCGGCTGCGCCGCGGACGGTATTGTGGGACAGACCTACGAACTTGTAGTCGTACACATGGTCCTCGCGGAGACGTCCGATACTGATGCCCATACCGTTCTCATAATTCACATCCTCCGTAACCTGGGGACGATTATCCTCCTCCAGATACTGGATGAACTGCTTCGGTGCGCTGGGAAGGGCGAGCTCCTGGGGCAGTCCCTTGAAGTTCACCAGCTTTTCAATGAGCTGCTCCTTGGTGGG
>CABQGZ010001077.1 GCA_902463835.1 uncultured Lachnospiraceae bacterium | reverse complement strand
ATGCCAGCCGTTTTAATGTCAACGAGAACATGATGGAAGAAGTCAGCAGCGTTTTTAGCGAGTCAGCATCGCTTGACCGCTTTCATGGATTTATCCCCGGTTGGGAGATTCCAAGAATGCATCAAGGGCTCGTAGCAAATGGGTGGGCACTTAATACAGAATACTTTGCCGAAGTGCTTCACCTTCTCCGCGATGATTTGACATACACAACAATTGTAGATGAGTGCTTAGCGGTTCCTGCAAAGCCTGACAAACGCGACCTAACTGCAATCAAGAGACTTTGCACAGCATTTGTGAAGCTGCTTTATCCCAATGCTACATGCAAGGAGGATATACCGGCTGACGAGTTTATTAAGTATTGTCTGGAACCTGCGAAAGAAATGCGTAGTGTTATCAAAAAGCAGCTTTGCATTATAGACCCGAAGGAATTTAATGTTCCGGGTAAGAAAGATATTCCGGACATTCAATATAACTACCTGTAAGGTGTTGACTATGAGCAGATTGATTTACGTTGATAATGCAGCGACAACTCGCTTAGACCCTGCTGCGTTTGAGGCAATGAAGCCATTCCTTGTTGATGAATACGGGAACGCATCGCAGCCGTATGCTTTTGCTCGGATGCCAAAAAAAGCGTTAAGAGATGCAAGGGAAACGATAGCCTCTTGTATTGGAGCATCACCAGAAGAAATCTTCTTTACATCTGGGGGGACTGAAAGCGACAACTGGGCTATAAAAGGTTCTGCCTTATTGAATGCGCGTAAAAATGCTACTGTCACTTCCGCATTTGAGCACCACGCGGTACTTCACCCGTGTAAAACTCTCGAACAACTGGGGTATCCCGTTGCTTATATGTGGCCGTCACGAGAGGGTTATATCACTGCTGAAATTTTGAAAAAATATATCACCAGTCAGACTTATCTCACCTCTGTGATGTTTGCAAACAATGAAATAGGAACCGTTCAGCCAATCAAGGAATTATGTGCCGTAGCACATGAAAACGGCTCTCTCTTCCATACAGACGCGGTTCAGGCGGTAGGCCACATATCAATCAACGTGCATGACCTTGGCGTTGATATGCTGTCTGCGTCTGCGCATAAGTTTAATGGCCCTAAAGGAGTGGGGTTCCTTTACATCCGAAATGGGATTGAAATCCTACCGTATTCTGATGGTGGTGCTCAAGAATTCGGATTACGCGCAGGGACAGAGAACATTGCTGGTATCGTAGGAATGGCGGTGGCGCTGAAAAACAACCGCGATGCTCTTGAGGAGAATGTAAAGCATGTTAGGGAGCTCGAATCTATGCTCGTCGATATGCTGGATAGTACAAGCATCCAATATACCAGAAACGGTGGCGCAGACATACTTCCGGGCCTTGTGAGCTTGTCATTCCCCGGAGCTGATGGAGAAGCCGTTTTACATCGTTTGGATTTGAGAGGAATTTGTGTTTCTACAGGTTCTGCCTGTAACAGTAAAAGCACTGAGGTTTCACATGTCCTACAGGCAATCCGACTTGAAGACAGTTATGCCAAAGGAACAATCCGTATTTCGCTTGGAAAGGCAAATACCGAGGATGATGTTGAGGCTATATTTAAGGCCCTGGTGAAAATCTTCCACATATAACAAAACCTTTTAATTTTTCCTGAACCTTTTAATTTTGGCATACCTTTTAATTTTGCCCTGAGCCCGCTGCTCAGGAGCTCCTGCACCGGCTACAGCCGTGCCCCGGATGACCGCTGGTGAGGCTAATTGAATAACGACAACTACAGCGAAGACCGCAAGAAACGCCTTGTTTCCTGCGGTCTTCGCTATTTTTATACACTTTTCCGGCGACCGGGTGTGTATCAAAG
>CABQGZ010001076.1 GCA_902463835.1 uncultured Lachnospiraceae bacterium | reverse complement strand
TCACCAACAAATAAGAAAGTAAAAAGTAAGGTGAAATGATATGCTGAATAAACCTTTGACAGGTGTAAAAGTCGTTGATTTAACCTATTTCGTAGCAGGCCCTGGCGCGGGCAGAATGCTGGCCGATTGGGGTGCAGATGTTATCAAGGTTGAGCCCTCTTTCGGTGATCCTGGCCGTGGAACGGGTAGAACGATGACGTGCCCTGCCAATAATGGGGCGAATCCTTTCTATACTACTTACAATGCCAACAAGCGATGCTTGTCCATCAACCTCAAGAGCGGAGAGGGCAAGAAAATTATGGATGAGTTGCTGCAGAGTGCGAATGTGCTTCTGACCAGCTATCGCACTGAGGCGCTGAAGCGTCTGGGGCTGGACTATGAGTCCTTGGAGGAGCGTTTTCCTCATCTGATTTGGGCACAGGTAATTGGCTTTGGCACAAAGGGACCCGCCAGAAACAACCCTGGCTTTGATACGGTGGCTTTCTGGGCTCGCAGTGGAGCTATGTTGGATATCTCTGAGAGAGGTTCTGGTCCCATCAATCCCCCCATTGGTTTTGGAGACTGTTCTACCAGTTCCAGTCTAGCTGCTGGTATCTGTGCTGCGCTGTATCAGCAAGCAAAAACCGGAAAGGGCCAAAAGGTTTTGGTCTCCTTGTATGGACAGGCGATTTGGAACATGAGTGCGCTGGTGGCCTCTTGTCAGTATGCGGATGAATATCCTAAGACGCGTAAGAATGCAGTTTCTCCTGTTATTGACTCTTTCCGGTGCAAGGACGGCAAGTGGATTTTCCTAAGTATCCTCGAGCATGACCGGTATTATAATGTGCTGGTAGATCAGGTCTTTGGCCGCAAAGATCTAGTAGACGATCCTCGTTATGCAACTAGTATAAAGGGCAAGGAGAACGCCGCAGAACTTATTGCTCTGTTGGATGAAGAGTTTGCAAAGTACACTCAGGATGAGATTGTGGAGAAGCTCACTTCGGCAGACATTGCCCACGAGCGGATTCAGCATATCACAGATGTCCTTGACGATGCACAAGCCCTTGAAAATTATTATGTTTCCGAGTGGCGAAACCGAGACGGTAGTTTCGCTAAGATAGCTGCTACGCCGGTGCAGTTCGGTGCACCTACCATAGTACTGGAGAAGGCTGCCCCTCTAGTGGGTCAGGACTCTATCGAGGTGCTGCAGGAGCTTGGCTATGGTGACAAGGATATCGAAGCTCTGATCAGTAGTGGCATTGTGACCGTTACTGAGGAGTAATTGGCGGAAGCAAGAAAGGAAAAAACATGAAAAAAATTCTGTTTATCGGTGCCGGTATCATGGGTAATTGGATGATTCGAAACCTGATGAAGGCTGGCTATATAATCACGGTGTACGATATTCGCCGCGAAGCAGTGGAAGCACTGATCCAGGAAGGTTGTGCTTATTATGAAACGCTGAAGGAATGCCTGGTGGGTCAGGATGCCGTCATCACCATGGTGACCACACCCAAGGTTGTGGAGTCCCTCTATTTTGGACCCGATGCCATCCTTGAAAATGCCGCGCCTGGCACCTATCTCATCGATATGACCACTACCGCACCCAGCCTTGAGAAGCGCATTTATGAAGTGGCTAAGTCCAAGGGGCTGCACTTCATGGATGCCCCTGTCACCGGCGGTGACCATGGTGCCCGTGATGCCGTTCTCTCCATCCTTTGCGGTGGCGACATCGAGGACTTCGAGGCCTGTAAAGATCTGTTTAAGCCCATGGGCAACAGTATCAACTATCAGGGGCCCATTGGCAGCGGTCAGCACACGAAGATGGCCAACCAGATCATGCTGGCAGGTGTGCTTTCTGGCATTGCCGAGTCC
>CABQGZ010001075.1 GCA_902463835.1 uncultured Lachnospiraceae bacterium | reverse complement strand
CCAAGGGGCAGGTGTCCGAACTCAGCCCGGATATGGCATTCAGCGACTATATGCGGTACTGGCTGAAAATGATGCGGACCGCTGTAACAGAAACGACCTACTCGTCCTATTGCTTCAATGTGGAAAAGCACATCATTCCCTACTTTGAACCGCTGGGCGTAACGCTGGCAGGGCTGCAGCCGCGGCAAATCCAAAGTTTTTATCTGCACGAAGCGGAAACGCTGAAAAACACCTCTATCCTGCGATTCCACGCCAATCTTCACAAGGCGCTGAAATACGCCGTGCGCATCGACCTGATAGCCAGCAACCCGGTGGACAAGGTGGACCGCCCAAAGCCGCAGGCGTTCATGGCAAGCTATTACAGCGCCGAGGAAATGGAAAAGCTCTTTGAAGCCGCCCAAGGGCATAAGCTGGAACTGATTATCCAGCTTGCAGCTTTTTACGGCTTGCGCCGAGCCGAGGTGATGGGGCTGCGGTGGGAGGCCATCGACTTTGAAGCCAAGACGCTGACCATTCGCCACATCGTGACCAGCACCCGCATTGATGGCAAGAAGATTTTGGTAGAAGCAGACCGCGCCAAAACGAAATCCAGTCTGCGCACCTTGCCGCTGGTAGACCCGATTGCGGAGCGCTTAAAAGCCGTCAAAGAGCAGCAGGAATACAACCAGAAAATCTGCGGCAACTGCTATAATCAAGAGTACCTTGGATATGTATTCGTAGATGCAATGGGAAACCTGATCCAGCCGGATTCCGTGACGACAGGCTTTCCACAGCTGCTGAAAGAGAATGGTCTGCGCAGGATTCGCTTTCACGATTTGCGCCACTCCTGCGCCAGCCTATTGCTGAAAGAGGGAGTACCGATGAAGCAGATTCAAGAGTGGCTGGGACACAGCGATATTTCCACCACGGCCAATATCTATGCACATCTGGACTCGCAGTCCAAGAACCTGAGCGCCCGGACGATGGCAAACACACTGACACTGCCGAAAGCGCCGAGCGTAAAAGAATGGTAAGGTAAAACGGCACACCCCGGCATCTGTCCGAGTAAGGACGGATGCCGGGGTGATTTTGTTTGCTTTTAGTTTTGGGGTGTAAAATCGAATACGTTAACAAGGCTTACTTTAATACTTTGATTCTAACAATATATACGCTGCTATTCGATTTCTCGTCTTGTCTAGAACCATCATTTTGTTGTGCGGCTGCTTTTTCGGTGTAGCTTGTTATGTATTTGACTGCTTTCAACCTATCCAGTAGTTGTTTTATGCCGTCCTTCCAAGGCACGGTCACCTGATTTCGTTGAGTTCGATTAGACAGAAGATTAAAGGGGGGCTCCATATTTGCAAAGCACTTCTCGAAATCATCCCTATTTAATATTTCGAGATGCGAGAGTAAGAAGTTCTCACGCTCACCATCACTTAGAAGTTGCCATACCTCTTCAAATTCATCGTGATTTACAGAAAGTCCCAGTTCGTCTACCTTGTCGGCAATTTGGGTATTTAAATACATTTGATAATAAGAATCAAACAAGGTTTGCCGATATTGCGATTCAAGACGTGGGTCTAACAAAAGTTCTTGGAAAAGATTCTGATCCATTGGAACGGAATCCAACTCCGCAAATGCATCGGCTTGGTTTTGCAAAATAAACTTTGCTTGTAAAGACGGATATTGTTTCTTTAGTTCTTTCATTTGATTAGGCGTAAAAGGAATGTGGCGATAATCAATCAAGATAGAAACATTTTCTTCTGCAATTTGGCTTAGAGGAACATCAAAGGGATCAAGTCTCAAATGTGGAATGAGAATAGGAAATGCTTCATTATCACTGGTCTTAATAAAATCTTGGATAAAGCTATGAGG
>CABQGZ010001074.1 GCA_902463835.1 uncultured Lachnospiraceae bacterium | reverse complement strand
TTCTGTCTTTTTTTTCTTTTTACCGCCGGACCATGCCGCCTTGTCTGCGCTGCGTCCGATGACATCGCCAATTTTAATCTGCACGGGATCCATATCAAGCGCCGCTACGAAAGCCATAGCGTTGCCCCCGGCGCCCGCATAGGCATTGCCCTTTAGGGATCCCAGCACCACAATATTTCCTCTGGATATGACCTTGGCCCCCGGATTCACATCCCCCAGAACGACAATGCTGTTCTCACATTCCAGCAGTTGTCCGGAACGCAGGGTTCCCTTGTAAAATTCACCTGTCTGGCAGGCGGTCTCGGCCTCCTGGCTCTCAATGAACTCCTTCATTGCCTGTTCCTTCATTTTGTCCTGATCGATAATGCACAGAATGGACAAGCTGCTGTGGCTGGTGATTGCCTCCACAATCTTCAGTTCTTCCTCCTGGGTCAGTTTTCTGCCCTCGAAGGACAGAGCCATTTTGGCGTTTTTGAAAAAGCCCTCCGCCTCCTCAAATTTTGCTATGATCTGTTCCAGCAGCTTGTCAAACTCCAGCTGCTCGTCCAGGATCAGATTGATTCCATATTTATTACTCTTTAAAACGACTGACTGTGACATTCCTTTCCTCCCGAATCCTAATTCACACTTAATCTGTAAATCCGTTGGCACTGTCTCCAACTTCCTGCGCCTCTCCGCTGAGGAGCACATTCTCATCCACAAGCTTAAAATAATACTCCAAGATATGTCTGGATACCTCCGCAGCATTCGCCGAGGTATAACCGTATGCAATACGGGTAGCCAGAGCGATCTGAGGCTCTTCGTAGGGCGCATAGCCGATGAACAACGCATGGTTCGGCCTTGTGGTAACCTGCTGTGCGGTACCGGTCTTTCCTGCAACCTTCACCGTCTCCGGGAATCCTTTGAAGGCCTTGCTGTCCTCAACCACCATCCGCATGCCGCTGTAAATTGCATTCCAGGTACTCCCGCTGAGTTCGTCCATGGTGCTTGAAAGCTGCGGGCCGTAGGCCTGAAGCAGATTTCCCTCCGGATCCGTCACTTTGTCTACCATAGACAGCTTGTACACATTTCCACGATTGGCAATGGCTGCCGTATACCGTGCCAGTCCGATGGTGGTAAAGTTGTGGTTCGCCTGTCCGATGGCTGAAGTGATGGGGAACTCTGTGGATATCTGTGGTTCGTTCTCCGGCACCTCGATTCCGGTGGTCTCGCCAAATCCAAACATTTTGGCATATTTTGCTATGGTTGCAAGTCCTTTCTCCGCCTGATACGTATCATTTGTCAGACTCATGCTGTAACCCATGGTGTAGAAGAAGTAGTTACAGGAATCCCGGATTGCCTCGGATACATTGATCTTCCCGTGGGTACTTCTCGGATAGATCCAGCACTTTGGTCCGTTCTGCACCAGTTCAAACACACCCTTGTCCTCAATCTGGGTGTTCGGGGTGATATATCCCTCCGTCAGCGCAGCCGCCGCCATCACCGGCTTAAAGGTAGAACCTGGAGCCGTCCTCTGCTGGGTGGCATTGCTGTAGAAAGGCTTTGTCAGATCCTCCTGCAGACTGTTGTAATAAGCCACATCCATGGTGTTGGCCAGCCGGTTGGTGTCATACCCGGGATAAGTGACACAGGCCAGAAGATCGCCGGTACGGGGATCGACCATCACACAGGAGCCGGTACATGGATCCAGTGCCAGCTGGGCGGGCGTAATCTCCAGTGTGCGAATCTTCTCTTTCATGAAATTGTATGGTCCGATTGCCCCGCGCTTCAGATTCTCATAGGATTCCGGATCCTCTGCAAGGATCCCCTGCTCGTACAGGAGCAGACAGATCTGTGTCCCACTTACTATATTAT
>CABQGZ010001073.1 GCA_902463835.1 uncultured Lachnospiraceae bacterium | reverse complement strand
GCCATGGAAAATTATTGTAGACTGTTGCACCAGAGTACTGATAATCGCTTTTCAGCCGTCCACAAACTGTTCGCGTCCAAGCCATATGGACATTAGAAGTAAGTACCCCAAAATGGTAGAGTGTTGCGTCTGGAACTATCAGCAACTTGTTGCTGGCAATAATATCCTTATCCATAAATCCAATGGGGATGTACCGCCGTCGTTCAGATGATACCTCTGGAATGCATAGATAGCTGCTGTCAATCTGTGGTGTGGAGAAGAACAAGTACGGTTTTTCTGCAAGCGCGCGAGTTGGGGCTGCCGAACTCGCCAGACGCATTTGCCGAACGGCTTCTAAGCGCCGCATAACTTCCGCGTTTTTACGATACACAGCAGGTGAAATGCCCTTTAACCAAAGGCAATATCGCACCTCATCATGATTGATAAAATCCTTTGAACCCACATATCGACGTACGCAAGGCGCAACACTTACATCCTTGGCAAGTAAATCATCTCTTTCATCTTGAGAGAGAATTAAATTTCCACCATCGGATGGTTTATTTCCAGCCGTCATACGAGGAACATTACATAAGGCAGACCCACGGCTTGAAATCAGAATATCTGGTGCATCTACCAGATATGGATTGATATTCTGGGCTTCTTGTCCGACAGTTCCATTCGTATAAATATATTTCGGCTTGGTGCTGTAGGTATTGCTAAAGCCGATTATCACACAGTGTACAGCAGCTTTTTCCTTTGCTTCGCTGTTCCACTTAAATGTACGATAAGCAAAATCAATATGAATCTTATACGCGCCAAGAAGTTTTTCCCAAAGCGGGGCAACTTGCTCTCCTTGTGTAATACTATTTGTGGAAACGAATGCCGCTCTAATTTCTGTGTTTAACATTAGTGCGGCAGCTTTATGATACCAAGCGCCAACATAGTCGATGCTATTGACTCTCTTTCCCTTTCCAAAAACAGAAACTGCATCTTCTTTTTGAACCTTTGTCATCATAGAGGCTCCTACAAATGGCGGATTACCCATAATGTAGTTCAATTCTCCCTTGGGCACAACATCCTCCCAATTCAATCGCAAGGCGTTGCCCTCGGTGATATTGGCGTAAGATTTCAGCGGGAGAAAATCGATTTGGTGGGCGATAATATCCTCTGTTTCTTTCAGCATCTGGCTCTCTGCGATCCACAGGGCGGTTTTGGCAACCGTGGCGGCAAAGTCATTTATTTCGATACCATAAAATTGATGGATGGAAACTTGAATCGGATTGACGTAATCACCCATCGTGATTTGGTCTGTCTGGCAACGCAAAGCGTCATTTTCCAGTCGCCGCAGAGAAATATAGCTTTCGGTCAGAAAATTACCAGAGCCGCAGGCGGGGTCTAAAAAGGTCAGGCCCGCCAGCTTTTTTTGATAAGCTTTCAGCTTTGAAATACGGGTTTTTTCCACCGCAATTTCCTTAATTCCTTCCAACTCAGCTTTCAGTTCATCCAGAAACAGCGGGTCAATGACCTTGTGGATGTTCTCAATGCTGGTATAGTGCATACCACCACTGCGCCGGGTTTCCGGATTCAAGGTACTTTCAAATACAGCACCGAAAATGGTAGGGCTAATGGCAGACCAGTCAAAATCCTCACTTGCTTTGGAAAGAAGAATGTTTTTCAATTCTTCGGTAAATGGAGGAATCTCAATATCCTCGTCGGCAAACAAACCCCCGTTTACATAGGGGAATGCCGCCAGCGCGGGATTGTCGTCTGACAGATATTTGTCACGTTCCTCCGGCTTTTGGTCCAGTATCCGGAACAATTCTACCAAGGCTTTCCGAATACCCGCAGCCGGAACATCTTTCAGGTAGTCATGGAA
>CABQGZ010001072.1 GCA_902463835.1 uncultured Lachnospiraceae bacterium | reverse complement strand
GTACCGGGAGGACAGCCGGACAATGAAGAGGCGTATCCCAGCTACAATTCCGGGGAATACGCGGTACAGATCATGCCCTTCTGGCAGACCTCCAGATTTGTAAATTATATGCCGGATCTGGCTGGAAAGGTAGCCATAGCGCCGCCTCCGGTCTGGAAGGCAAATGACACGGTGAAGACTGTGTGCGGCGGAGGAACCGGGACGGCAGTAGTAGCAAGCTCCAAGCATGCAAAGCTTGCGGCGGAAGTATTTGCGTATATCAAGCTGTCGGAAAAAGCCAATGAGGAAATCTACAATGTACTGGGCTTTGATCCAGTCAATATGGAGGTGTGGACAGACACGGCTCTTACACAGAATCCAGATAATCAGTATGTAAAATATTTTAATACGTATCCCTTTGATGCGCTGCTTGCAGTCCAGGATGGAATCAGTTCCCTCAAGTCTCTTACCGACGAGAAGCTGCCCTCCGTCAACAACGAGTTCTGCACGGTTACCCTCAACAACATTTTTGAGGAAGGCATGGATGTGAAGGAGGCGCTCAGACAGTCACAGGAAACGCTGGAAAATGAATTTGGCTTATGAAAAAAATATTGTGCTCAAAAAAAATAGCTCCTTACGTATTTATCCTTCCCTTTGTGCTGACTGTGATTTTCTTTTGGCTGGCGCCTGTTGGGAATGGGATATTGCTGAGTTTCCAGGATGTACTGAATGATCAATGGGTGGGGTTGTCCAATTATAAAAGACTCCTGTCTGATAAAAATTTTTTGAAGGCACTTTTAAACAGCGTCATTTACATGGTGGGGACCCTGGCGCTGCTGATTCCCTTCCCCATGTTTTTCGCGGCCTTGCTCAACAGCAAGGTCATGCGGAAGTCAGAACTTTTTAAATCGGTATATTTTCTTCCGGCGCTTACCTCCGTGGTAGTTGCCGGAACGATATTTCGCCTGATGTTCGGGGAGATGGAGACTTCTCTGGCGAATCAGGTGGTGGGAAGCTTTGGATTAGGTCCGGTGCGATGGCTGAAAAATCAGTGGACGGGGTACCTGGCGCTGCTTCTCCTGGCCTGCTGGCGCTGGACAGGAGTGAACATCCTTTATTTTCTGGCAGGGCTCAAGAGTATCCCCACAGATATCTACGAGGCAGCAGCCATTGATGGCGCCAGCCGTTGGAAGCAGTTTACAAGAATATCGTATCCGCTGCTTCGACCGACAACGGTATATGTGCTGACAATCAGTATTTATGCTGGGCTTTCCATGTTTATAGAGAGTTACATGCTATGGAAGGGGAATAATTCGCCACAGAACATCGGACTTACCATTGTGGGGTATCTGTATCGCCAGGGAATTGAGAAGCGGGCCATGGGCTATGCCTGTACCGTGGGTCTGGTGTTGCTTTTGATCGTCATGGCGGTGAACGTGGTTCAACTGAAAGCCACTGGAACCTTTGACAAGGAGGAGTGCTAGATGGGGCATAAATTGAAAGTAGAATCCGGGATATTGGTGGCATTTTTCCTTGGGCTTGCGTTGGTGATCGCACTGCCAGTGTACACGATCTTTCTGGCCAGCTTCAAGCCAGGCGGGGATCTTCTCACCTACGGATTGAACCTGGGAATTGACTGGAATAGAATGAGTCTTCAGAATTATGAACTACTTTTTATGGGACAGCATGAATACTGGAATTGGTTTTTGAACAGTGTGACACTGACGACGGCGACTGTGGCGGTCACACTGTTGATAAGCGCCTGTGTGGGCTACGGCTTCGCGG
Organism: uncultured Lachnospiraceae bacterium; assembly: GCA_902463835.1. Lineage (GTDB taxonomy): Bacteria > Bacillota > Clostridia > Lachnospirales > Lachnospiraceae > 14-2. The sequence continues at coordinate 95 of CABQGZ010001072.1, read as the reverse complement.
CCTATGAATTTCCAGGAAGAAACGTGTTGTTTCTGCTGGTGCTTCTGATATTGTCCATTCCGCTGGAAGTGGTGATGCTGCCGCTGTATAAACAG
>CABQGZ010001071.1 GCA_902463835.1 uncultured Lachnospiraceae bacterium | reverse complement strand
GTATAAATATTGACAAGCGCCCCCAATCATATTACAATTCAGATAGATCACAAAAAAGTGGGGAGGATGCCAAATGGATAAGCAGAATCAGCCAAAAATGGAAACCAGTTATTATCTGCTGAATAAAAATAATATTTTGGCGACATTTCATGTAGAACCAATGCTCCAGGAAGCCGTAATAGATCAGCAGTTTATACAGCTTCCGGAATGGTTCGGCGATCTTGGAACATTTATTTCCAACCGGCGTGCTCCAAAGCATCGGGAGAATATGAAAGAATTGCTGCGCCTGGGCGGCTGCGACACGCTAAAAGGCTTCCTGGATATCTCCCATGCCCTTTCCCTTGTGGATACCTTCTGGGTAAAGCCCACAGACAGCACACTTTGTTGGGAGGACTTATCACTGTACAGCCATCCTTTCAACGAAACAATCGCCCGCACAGCCTTCGAGGGCGGTCTGCACGGCAGACAGTTCAGCACTACCTCGCCAGAATATGGTACGGACGGCTCCTTTGCCAAATGCTGGATCCGTGAAGACGGAACCATCAAGATGCTGAAGCGCGGCAGCTCCGGCGCACGGAATGCAGGGCTTGAACCCTACTCAGAATACTATGCCAGTCAGTTAGTGGGGGCTTTCACAAAAGAATTTGTCCGCTACGATCTTCGGGCACATGAATCACGCCTCTGCTCCGTATGCGATATTTTCACATCGGAAACATATGGTTTTCTGCCTTATGCGGCCGTTGACCGGGGAAATTCTACGGCTTTGTCCGTCCTGAGAAAAATGAGGGAATTGGGGTTGGAAGCGGAAATCAGAATGATGTTTGTGGCGGATGCCGTCATTCTCAATGAGGATCGACACAAAAATAACTTTGGATTTATCGTAAACAACAAAACACAGACCATAGAAGGAATGGCACCGCTTTTCGATCACAACATTTCCCTGCTTCCCTATGCAGAGGAGGAAGATTTTGCTAAAATCGATGAATATTTAAGTGAAAAAGGTCCTCGGCTGGGAGATGACTGGATACCAACAGCGAACTATTGTCTGGACAGCAAGCTTCGCCGAATCTTGGTGAATCTGAGTGATTTCCGTTTTAAGCGCCATCCGAAGTACAATCTGCCGGAATGGCGGCTGGAGGCCTTAGAGAAACTGATTCATAAGAATATTGAACGCATTCTGGCTTAAAAATCCCCCAGTTTCGGGCACAATCACATTGGCCCGTGGCTGGGGGAATTATTGTTTCTATTTCATACTATCGCTTTCTCGGCTGTCGGCCGCTCGCACCTGCATGTGGCTTGGCACTAACTTCGTCCCGGTCAGCTCCAGCAGCTTCGCCTTCATCTCGCCCTCGATCCGCTGCATCTCGGCTTCCGCCGCCACACGCTTCTCGTGGCCTTCCTTCTGGATCTTTAAGACTTCGTCCAGGGTACTGATCAGGGTGGCGTTTGTCTGGGTTAACGTCTCGATATCCACAATGCCCCGCTCCGCCTCCTTGGCCGTCTCCACGCTGGCCACCTTCAGCGTCTCCGCGTTCTTCCGAAGCAGCTCGTTGGTCATATCCGTCACCTGCCGCTGAGCTCTGGCCGCATCGTTGGAGTGGGCCACGCCAAGAGCCAGCACCATCTGACTCTTCCACAGTGGGATGGTATTCACAATGGTGGACTGGATCTTCTCCACCATCTGGGTGTCGTTGTTCTGAACCAGCCGAAGCTGAGGCGCTGTCTGCAGAGAAATGATCCTGGTCAGCTCCAGGTCGTGGAGCTTCTTCTCAAACCGGTTGCACAGACTGTCCAGATCCTTCACCGCCTGGGCGTCCTCCGGCAGTCCGCTGGCCGCTGCCTTATTCATCAGCTCCGGAA
>CABQGZ010001070.1 GCA_902463835.1 uncultured Lachnospiraceae bacterium | reverse complement strand
TTCACAAGCTTTGGCAGACCATAATAAGATAAAAACAACAGGAGCAGCAGCGGTACGCTCCGGAAAAATGACAAGTACAGCGAAACCAGCTGACTCAACACCGGTATCCTCCGCATACGGATCACCGCAAGCACAAATCCAAACAGCACTCCTGCCGTCACCGGGAACAAGGTCAGCAGCAATGTGATGGGAAGCGCTCCCATCACCTGTGGGAAATTCTCCCGGATAAACGAAAATTGAAGCATCCCTTATTCATCCTCCTTTCAATTTTGCATAGCGCCTGCAGTTCGCTGTCCCCGCCCAAGGTACTTTTCCAGCATACCAAAGCTCCTTCCTGTCAGTATACTGATTCCCCAATAGAGCAGTGCAACCGCAGCATAGCTTTCTAAGGTTTTCATGTTAAAGGCATTGGTATCCAAAACCCTCGCCTTCCCCATGATATCCATGATTCCCAACGTATATGCCAGCGCAGTCCCCTGGATCAAGGCCAGCACGGCGCTTGTAAGATTGGGCAGTATCACATACAGCCCCTGGGGTACTATAATACGCAAAAAACGCTGTCTTGCCGTCATCCCCAGGGCATGGGCAGCCTCCAGCTGCCCTCTGCCCAGGGAATTATAGGCGCTCCGAAACATTTCGCTGCTGATCACCGCAAGTTCCACCGACAAAGCGATCACAACAAAGATCTGCTTTGGCCACACGCTCAGATCGTATCCGGTCAACCACTGTACCAGCATGGGAAGCCCGAAATACACAAGATAGAGCAATACCACCGTAGGGATTCCCCGCAGCAATACGGTAAGACCATTCACCGCCGCGCGGACGCTCTTTGGGGCGCCAAGCTTTCCAAAGGTCAAAAGAAGGCCGACCAGACATCCCGCCGCCGCGGATGCAGCTGTGATTCCAAGGGTCACCGGCAGCGCCTGGAATAATTTCGGTAAAATGGAAGCGATAAATGAAAGATCAAAAGTTTCCCTGACCACAGACGCCGCCTCCTTTCCTACTCTCCGATTTCAAATACGTCATATCCAAAATGCTCTCTGGAAAGCTTTGACAAGGTTCCGTCTTCCTTCAGCGTTCCAAGGGCCTCATTGATAGCGTCATTCAGCTTTGTCTCTTCTTTATTAATAATCGGGAATGTGGGAACCGCATCAAGAGGGTCAGAAACGGTAAGTCCGGCTGTCGCTTCCTCATCCCAGAGATTGTAGACCGGAATCAGATGGATAAACGCGTCATACTCGCCAGTGCGCAGAGCATTCAGCCCATCCGCATTATTCAAGGTCGGAATCAGTTCGATAGAAAGCTGCGCATCTTTGTGCTTCTCGTTCCACCGGTCAATCACCGACTTGATACCGCCGGATGCATTTGTAGGATATATCTTAAGCTTCCTGTCATAAATATCCTGAAAGCTTGCGATCTTCTCCTCCCCTTCCCGATAAACAGCGCCCACCGCCGTATATCCCATATTATTTTCCGGAAGCAGATACGTCTCCTGCCGCTCCGCCGTCTTGAACATGGAGTTGATCCCCACCTGATAAGCACCTGTCTGCACCCCCACATTCATGGTCTCTTTTTCCGCCAGCTCATATACAAACTCATATTCCGGCAGAAGCTCATCCACCGCTTTGAAGGTCTCTACGTCATAGCCTGCCGCATTGCCGTTATCATCCGCATATGTAATGGGATAGAATCCCGGTGCTACCGCCACTTTGATGGTGCGGATCTTAGGGCCGTCTTCTTTCCCGCCGCCTGGATTCTGACTGGATGCGCACCCTGCCAGGCCGGCAAGCAATGCTGTCGTCACCGCTGCTGTTGCAGCCACTGCCGCAAACCGGCCGAAGCTTCTGCCTTTTCTCACAG
>CABQGZ010001069.1 GCA_902463835.1 uncultured Lachnospiraceae bacterium | reverse complement strand
CATACAGCAGCAATCGAAAGCATCAAACGGTACAAAAAAACCGCAGAGGAATTCCACAAAGAAACTGATGAAACAAGTTCGGAAACAGTCAGTGGATATCAGCTGACCTATGAGGATAAGTCCGGCTGCACCGTGACGAAACGCTTTGATAAAGTTGAAACCAGTAAACGCGGTAAACTGCTCTATAATGCGATTGAATCTGCAATCACAGGTATGGGACAGGCGGTCTCCGAACAGGAGAAGCGCCAGATCCTTATGGACGTCTTGAGAGAACTATGCTGATCTCAAAGGAGAAGATGTTATGGCTTATTTCGACAATGCTGCCACGACCTATCCGAAACCGGATGAAGTTTATTCCTTCATGAGTGATTTTTACCGGCAATGCGGCGGAAATGTAGGTCGTGGAGAATATGGCATTGCAAAATCTGCGGGCGAACTTGTGTCCGATACAAGAAGCAGGTTGCAGACACTTTTGCATTGTCCCGCAAAACAGGTGATTTTTACGCCGACTGCTACGATAGCCTTGAATATGATCTTGCAGGGGCTATGCAGGATGGGCGTAAAAAATATCTATGTTAGCCCATTTGAGCATAATGCTGTTACTAGAACACTGCATCATTTTGAGAAAACGGAAAAGATAAATGTAGTGCAGCTTTCTGTGACCTCGGAATTGCAATATGACCTTGAAAAAATTCGCTACCAGTTCGATGACCTCAAACCGGATGTCGTTGTGGTCAGCCATGCTAGCAATGTTATTGGACTGATTGCACCTGCTGCCGAAATATTTGATCTGGCAAAGAAATATGACAGCTATACCGTATTAGACATGTCGCAAACCGCAGGTCTCGTGGACTGTGATGTAGGGCGTACTACATTCGATTTTGCTGTATTTGCTGGTCATAAAACGCTGTATGGCCCCACGGGCATCTCAGGATTTGTAATGAAGCCGGAGATTAAGTTGCCGCCTGTTCTTTTTGGTGGCACTGGTTATGATTCGGCTAATCAGGATATGCCGGATAGTCTGCCTGAGAAGTACGAGATGGGCACCTCTAATATTGCGGGCATTGCAGGCTTGAATGCTGCATTGCAATGGAGCCAGAAGATCGGAGTTCAGAATATCTTCCAGCATGAACAGGAAAATAGACGAAAGCTAATCGAAGTATTGTCGCAGTATGATTTCATCACTATTGTCGGAAACGCACCTGAACAGCAGTATGTCGGCATTGTCTCTTGTCTTTTTGATGGCATCAGCAGTGATATTGCTGGCAGTCTCTTAAACGAGCATGGGGTATCCGTTCGGACGGGATTGCAATGTGCCCCTCTCGCCCATAAGTTCTTGGGTACTTATCCGGCAGGTACGATTCGGTTTAGTATCGGGTATTTCACAAGTGATGATGATTTTAGGCTATTAGATGATGCGTTGCGCTATATTGACGACCAGCTCTGATTTTGTCGCAAATCAAAAAATCGTGCAAATCTATGAACACTATTTGCAGTACATAATCAAATAGTGCTGCTGTAGCGTGAAAAATAGGACAGATGTTGCAACTGAGGTGAGAGACATGGAAAATAATGGATTCGTGGATTATCTTAACACCTTGCATAATGAACAGGCAAACAACGAAAACGCGCTTGCTGAAGCACAGCAGAACAATCCATATTTTAAAAAGGTTAAAGTTGAACGTCCTGAAGCTCAATACATAGCCAACCGTATTGAAACCGGTGAAAACGCGTGTTTGATGATTCTCACAGGACATGCGGGTGATGGAAAAACCACGCTGTTGTTTCAAGTTTTGGAAAAAATTGCTCGGAATATTTCTGATATTAAAGTTGTACCCAGCGGAGAACTTTTAACGAACCA
>CABQGZ010001068.1 GCA_902463835.1 uncultured Lachnospiraceae bacterium | reverse complement strand
CTTGGTATTGGAGGAACGGGAGGAGACCCGCTTCTTGCCCCTTACCGCCAGCACCGTCTCCGGAAGTGCGTCACAATAAAAATACTCCTTCCACTGGTCAGCCAGGACACCGCCGGCTGCGCCCAATGCAGCTTTGATAAGACCCATAGCGATCTCTCCTTATACATTTTAAACTTTGATAGGGCTTATTCCCGATCATTTGCTATTTTACCAAATCCGCACCGTGAAATCAAGAGTATCCTTGTGAAAAAGTGCTGCCATCTGGGCATTTTTGCCGTATTGGGGAATTCGTTGACTTTGGAAGCCCCATAGACTATAATAAAACCATATCGCTTCACGGAGGCAATTATGAATTTGAAACCCAACTCCATTCTCTTCTCCCCAAAGCGGGCCTTCCCAAAATGGCTCTGGGATGCCTGTCTTCTGGCCCTGCTCATCCCGGTCTATCTGGGGCACTTTCCCCCGGAAACCGTCAATGCGCTGCGGCCGCTCATACTCGCAACCTCTCTTAGCGCCTATGGCATTCTGGCACTGAAAATCTATGTCTGGGACAATCATACCCTGCGGGAACTGCTGGGCATCAGTCTTATCCTGCTGCTCGTGGGTCTTGGTACTGTTTTCAGCGGAAATCGCTGCTTTTTAAGCTGCTTTTTGCTGGTATTCAGTGCAAAAGATCAGGATTATGACAAACTGTGTAGATTTTTCTTCTGGTTCTTTTTCGCCACCCTGCTTCTGAATCTTCTGCTTGTAGGTGCCGGTGTTCTGGAAGACACCCTCTCAACGCGCTGGGAAGCCATCAACTTTGGAGCAACGCGGCACAGCTATGGCTTTGGGCACCCCAATACCCTTGGCTTCTGGACACTGCTCTTGATTTTTTCGGGTCTGCTGTACATTCCGAGAAAAGGCCACCGGGCGCTGTCCTGTCTGAATTCCATGCTGCTTGCGTGCTGTGTTTTTCGGGTGACGGACTCCAAGGCGGCGCTGCTCTCCTCTCTTGCCGCAATCGTGCTGTGCCTGATCGCGTTCCGGGTCGGCCCCTGGCTCTCCTCAAAAAAATGGAGTGTTCCTCTCTGTCTGGGGCTATACCTGCTGGGGATCGCCGCATTTCTCTCTCTGGCGCTGCTCTATCAGGAAGACAATGGCTTTTTCTCTACCTGTAATGCGCTGCTGTCCGACCGGCTGGCCTACTCCTCGGCAGCTTTCCGCAGCTTTGGTGTGAAGCTGTTCGGCGCGCAGGTTCATTTCCGCTGGGACCCCGTGGACAGTCTGTATGCCTATGCCCCCATCTGCATGGGGCTGATCCCCACCGTGCTGTACTTCGGGCTGAACCTTATTTCCATATACCGCGCCGCCAGGGCCGGACGGTGGGACATTGTCGCGGTTGCCTTCGCCGGGGCGCTCTACAGCACTATGGAGTACGGTCTAATGAACCCGGTCCACCTGCCCATCTTCGCAGCATGTGCCCGGTTGAAAGTCGAAAAAGATAGAAAATCGTCGGTTTGACAGAAGGGTCCCAAAAGGCGCTTTGGAATTTTGGATGTTTTTTCGATGGTTTATCTATTGAAAAAGCGGATAGGATAATGCTATAATAGGCTTGAACCTTGTCCGGGAGCCGGATAAAAATAGAATATATTAAGCGAGGTAAATCATTGATGATTACGTACGGAGAGAACATCAAGATTTTCTGCGGCAACTCCAATCCGGAGTTCGCCAAGAATATCTGCAAGGATCTGGGGGTAGACCTCGGCAAGGCAGAGGTGAAGACCTTTGCCGACGGCGAAGCCTCCGTCAGCCTGCTGGAAACCGTCCGCGGAGCAGACGTTTTCCTGGTTCAGTCCACCTGTAAGCCTGTCAACGATCAT
>CABQGZ010001067.1 GCA_902463835.1 uncultured Lachnospiraceae bacterium | reverse complement strand
TTTTCCCAATCGAGTAGGGGAGATTAAATCTCCCCTACTCGATTGGGAAAATTCTTTTTATGAAAAAAACACTCCACGGGGATGATCTCGCTTCGTTGGGGCAGACCCTGTGCTCGCAAAGGGGCAAATCGAATAAGGTAGACTTTTGCACCTTTTTAGCGATAAGTAATGCTATAATAAGACCATATTCTTCGGCAGGAAAGCAAACCGTGCATATGAGGTGACGAATTTATGGCAATTAAAGATTTTATGGAACAACTAATGAATAACCCGATGCTGCTGGTGTCAACCCTGCTTACGCTGGGAGTCATTCTGGTGAACGGCTGGACAGATGCGCCCAATGCAATCGCCACCTGTGTCTCCACCAGAGCAATCGGCGTTCGAAAAGCAATTTTGATGGCAGCGGTTTTTAATTTTTTTGGCGTGTTTATCATGACGTCGTTAAATGCGTCTGTGGCGATGACCATCTACAATATGGTTGACTTTGGCGGCGATGCGCGTATGTCTCTGATTGCGCTCTGCGCAGCCATGGCAGCCATCGTGATATGGGCTACTGTTGCCTGGTATTTTGGGATACCCACCAGCGAGAGTCATGCATTGATCGCCGGGCTTTCCGGTGCGGCGGTAGCCATTCAAAACAGTTTTTCCGGTATCAACGGGGAAGAGTGGATAAAAGTCATCTGGGGACTGTTTCTATCCACGATTTTAGGATTTGTGCTTGGATTTGCCACAGCAAAGCTGACGGTTTTGCTTTTTAGAAATCAAAACAGAATGAAATCCGAACGCTTTTTCTCAAAAGCGCAGGTTGCGGGAGGTGCGGCGATGGCATTTATGCACGGCGCCCAGGACGGTCAGAAATTCATGGCGGTGTTTTTGCTGGGAGCGGCTTTTGCAGGGGGAGAGACAGGGACAACCAATTTTATTGTTCCAATCTGGCTGATGGTTCTCTGCTCTGCGGTTATGGGGCTTGGCACCTCGATCGGAGGCTATCGGATTATCAAGTCCGTGGGAATGGATATGGTAAAACTGAAGCCGTATCAAGGGTTTTCCGCAGATTTGGCGGCAACACTCTGTCTGCTGCTGTCGTCGTTGACGGGCATTCCCGTCAGTACTACCCACACAAAGACAACGGCGATCATGGGCGTCGGCTCATCGCGCAGACTGCGCAATGTGAACTGGGGCATTGTGAAGGAGCTGGTCTTAACCTGGGTAACTACCTTTCCGGGGTGTGGAATCCTGGGATTTTTAATTGCAAAATTATTTTTGAACTGGTTTCAATAGGAGAGAAGGATTATGATAAAGAATAGAAATGATTATTTCAAATTAGCGGAGGAACAGGTTGCGTATTGCGTACAGGCTTCCGATCTTCTGACAGAAATTTTTTGTAATTACTCGGTCAGATATATACCGGCACAGAAGGAAAAAATGCATGCGATTGAAAATAAGGCGGATGAGCTGCAGCACGAGATTCTTACCAGACTATCCGGAGAATTTATCACGCCCATTGACCAGGAAGACATTCTTCGGCTTGTTCAAACCATTGACGACGTCACGGATGCGCTGGATGAGGTGGTTCTGGAATGTTATATGTTTCACATAGACAGGATACCGATCGCCGCTCCCGCCTTGTCAAAAATGGTAGGCTGTTGTGTAAAAGCGCTGTGCGAAGCGTTGAAGGAGCTTAAGAACTTCAAAAAGCCCGACCGGCTGCGGAGACTGTTGGTGGAGGTGAATACGGTGGAGAGCGAGGCGGATACCGCTTATGTGGAAGCAATCCATGAACTTTTTGAGAGCGAAACACAGAGCAGGGTTCTGCTGGGATATAAAGCAATCTACGAGAGCCTTGAAAAATGCTGTGACCTT
>CABQGZ010001066.1 GCA_902463835.1 uncultured Lachnospiraceae bacterium | reverse complement strand
AGCAATGCCTCTCTCATTCCCACCAGATACATGGTGAGCAGAATCGCCGCGTTGGCGAGCCCCAGCTTAATGCCCGGAATTCCAAAGGAAAAAGGAATCAGCGTCTCCACATAGCTTAGAAGCAGCGCCACGCCCAGAAGCATTCCTAAAAGAGCGCTCCGGTAAGCTGTATTTTTCCTTTTCATAGCGTCACTCCTCTCATGATCGTTCAAAATAATACTTTCTACTTTACTACTGCATCAAGATCCGCCTCGGCATCCCCCACCACATTCACAACCACACGATTTGGAAGACAGACAATGCTCTCTCCCACATGGGAGACGGGCACATGATTCACGCAAATCTGATCTGGACAATCTGCGCTGGTCATATTTGCCTTTCCCTTTTCGATGACAAGGGTATTGACTATCGTTCCCTGTATTTCAATGGGAATGGTTTGGTTCTCTGATAGCTGATATGTGCCATAGGCTTTCCCATCTATTGTGATTTCTATGGTCATGCCTGCTTTTCGATATCCAAAAAAGAACCAAAGCAGGAGCAAGCCTGCTATGCAGGCAAGAATTCCAATAAATACCGCATCTTTTTTCCTGATTTTATATCCTGTGCTTTCTTTCATAATAACGTACCATAATAGTAAAATCCCCGGCATTCGGTCAGGGTCACATCCACCAGCTTACCAATCATGGAAGCGTCTCCCGGCAAATGAACCACGGAATTATTGCTAAGCCGCCCTGTCACCAGAGAAGCGTCCTGTTCATTGATCTGTTCCACCAGCACTAGCATTATCTGTCCCGTCAGCGCTTCCGCCTTCTTGGCGCCAATCTCCTGCACTTCCCTAAGCAGTCGGTCAAACCGCACCTTGATCACATCCTCCGGAATCTGATTCTCCATCATTGCTGCCGGCGTCCCCGTCCGCTTCGAGTAAATAAAGGTAAAGGCGCTGTCATACTCTACCTTTCGCACCACATCCATAGTCTCTTCAAAGTCTTCTTCCGTCTCCCCCGGAAAACCCACGATGATATCTGTCGTCAGCGCGATATCCGGCATGGCTGCCCGTATTCTTTCCACCAGCTCCAGATACTGCTCCTTTGTATATCTGCGGTTCATCTCCTTTAAAATGCGTGTGCTTCCGGACTGCAGCGGCAGATGGAGATGACGGCAGATTTTTTTTGATCTTGCCATCACTTCAATCAGTTCATCTGACAGATCCTTGGGATGGGAGGTCATAAATCGAATGCGCTCTATCCCTTCAATCTTCTCAATCTCCGCAAGCAGCTGGGCAAACGTCATAGGCTCTTCCAGATTCTTCCCATAGGAGTTCACATTCTGACCAAGCAGCATGACTTCCACCACGCCGTCCGCCGCCAGACGTTCAATCTCCCGTATAATATCCTTCGGATTCCTGCTTCGCTCTCGCCCCCTCACATAAGGCACAATGCAATAGCTGCAGAAATTGTTGCAGCCAAACATAATATTGACACCGGATTTGAAAGAGTACTTCCGCTCATTTGGCAGATCCTCCACAATCTTATCGGTATCCTCCCAAATGTCGATGACCATCCCCTTATTCTCAAAGGTAGCCACAATCAGCTCCGCAAATTTATAGATATTATGAGTGCCAAAAATAAGGTCTATAAAGCGATAGCTTGCCTTCAGCTTCTCCACCACCACAGGCTCCTGCATCATACAGCCGCAGAGAGCAATCTTTGTGTTCGGGTGATGCTTCTTATAAGTATTCAATCCACCCAGGCGGCCGTACACCTTATTGTTGGCGTTCTCCCGGACGGTGCAGGTGTTATAGATAATGAAATCCGCCTCCTCCGTGGCGACTTCCTGATATCCAATATTCTCAAGGATCCCCCGCA
>CABQGZ010001065.1 GCA_902463835.1 uncultured Lachnospiraceae bacterium | reverse complement strand
CGCTTATCATGGATCAAGTGGCGGAAGTCGCGGGCCAAAAGGCAATCGAGGAAAACCAGCGGCTCAAAGCGAGCGGCGAGGTGGTGATCCCGGAGGAACTGAACCGCCGGTGCAAGCAGACCATCCGGTGCAAGACCGCCGAGAAGCATTTGAAGCGCTACGGAAAGGGATTCGGAAAAGTTCTGAACAAGGTCGCCATCGTGGCCCTTATGGCGCTCCTGCTGTTTACAACAGCCTTTGCAACATCCGAGAGCTTCCGTGTGAAAACGCTGAACTTCGTGATGGAGGTTTTTGACGACCGCACCGAAATCAAGTTCGTACCGAAAGATAGCGCCGCCGACAGTACAGCGGTCCCAGAAATCATCGCCGGCTGGCTGCCGGAGGGGGTTGAGCTAACGCTGGAAGAATACAGCGATACAAAACGATTGTATGAGTATGCTAATTCCAACGAGGCGGCGTATATTACCATGAATCTTATAGAAATGACGAGTGTTGGTATGGCCTTGGATACAGAGAATGCAAAGACTCTCTCGTATCAAGTGCAGGGAGAGGATGCTATAATGGTGGATAAGGGGAACACAAAGCAGCTTGTCTGGAGGCTGCATACAGATGAGAACTGGTATTGCTGTGTCATCACAGAAAACATTTCAGAAGAAGATATGTTAAAATTTGCTGAAAATATCTTGGTGAAATAAGTGTTGCAAAACCTCGAAGTCGGTGTTTCTTTAATACATTCTGCTTAAAAAGCACCACTTAGGAGGAAATATGGAGAAAAATACAAAGCGATTTACAACACTGATTCTTGCCTTGAGTATCATTTTCACAATGATCATTCCGGCTACGGCAGCCGAGCCTCAAACCGTTCAGCCCAGAATGGTAGGCATTTCGAACTTAGCCGCAAAACTTGATATTTCAAATTCCGGCAAGGCTACTTGCAGCGCTATTCTGTATAATAATGGAACCCATGATGTAACCGTTATCATTACACTAACACAGGATGGCACGCCAATCCAGTCCTGGACAGCTACCGCGCGGGTAAGAGGTAATATGATTGACAAATACTACTATGTTACATCCGGCCATGACTACCAAGTGACTGTGAAAGCAGAAGTTAGGTCAAACGGAAGCCTGGAGCGCAGATATTCGATATCCAGCAGTATTGTTCACTACTGAAAAACAACAAATGTGGGAAGTGCGGCGGTTGAAAGGCCAACGCACTTCCTGCGTTTTTTATAGGCATTCATAAAGCCCTTTCTATCAAGGAATTCTCCCTCACACGCATAAACAGCGGCACGGACCTATGGCCCAGTGCCGCTGCTTTTATATGTGCGCTTTCCCCGCAATGCCGTAGTCCGCCCTTCACTTCTGGAAATTTCAAAATTATCAGAAGTGGAGGAATAAAACCATGCGCTTTAACCGAATGGCTTACGGAGCAAGGATCAAGCAGCTACGGATCAACAAGGGACTCACGCAGGAACAGCTCGCCGAAAAAATGCATGTGACGGGGACCTATATCGTGAAAATTGAGAACAGCCAGCGGACCGGCTCGATAGAACTGGCCGTGGAGCTGGCGGATTGCTTTGGCGTTTCTTTGGATCATCTTTTGCTGGGACGAGAGTACAGCGATAAAAAGCAGGCGTTCCAGACCGTCATCGCATTTCTCTCCGAACTGGAGGCAGACCTCTAAAAACTGACTAACAGGGCAAGAAACCTGCCATCCTGTCTCTGTTGTTCCGTATTTTTCTAAGCTAAAATAAGGGCAAAGCTAAAGAAATGGCTTTTACAGTGGACCTTGAAAAACACCGCCCAGGCGGTCATATCCGGCAACTGGATCACATCAGCAGATGAGCCTCCGTAAGAAAGAGGACAG
>CABQGZ010001064.1 GCA_902463835.1 uncultured Lachnospiraceae bacterium | reverse complement strand
GTGGGCGTACTGCCTGTCGAGCATTCGATAAATGCGGAAAGATTTTTTATTCCAATCATGTCAATACCTTCTCTTTCTTATTTTCCTCTGTTCTTTTTGTATGTTTACAGCACAGCACCTTTTTCTCTCAACCGCTGCCGCAACGCTTCGGTATCGATCGTATGTGTTGTCTTCCCAGTGTCATGGGCAAGCCCGATGGCAGTACCTGCCGCTTCACCAAGGCAGGCGCAGATTGGCATGATACGAATAGCAGCCTGTGCCTCGTGGGTTGCCGAGATACAACGTCCTGCCGCCAGCAGATTGTCATACTCCTTTGGAAGCAGACTACGATAAGGAATCTGATAATGCTCTCCCGGTTTAAAATAGTAGAGCTCCGTTCCGGTTCCCGATGGATTGTGGATATCGATTTCATAATTTCCGAGAGCAATGGTATCTGGGAATGCAACACAGTTCTTTAATTCTTCCGCAGTTAATACATGTGCTCCCTTTAATTTCCGGCTCTCCCGCACGCCAATCTCGCTGGCAATGGAGATGAGTGTACTCTTTTCAAAGGACTTGAAATTCTTCTTCAGAAATTCTGTCATCTCATAGATCTGTCTGCGGGCTTCCATCTCCGCTTTGCTTAAATCAATCGCATCCGTGGGATCATGGTGGATGATCCTTGTGGTATTAAAGTGAAGAATCCCATCTCCAAGTCCTGTGAAAATGAGAATGTTTTCGCGGGGATTTTTCAGCTTCCCTTCTTCACGGTACTGCTTGTAGAGCCGCTGGATTTCTTCCCGTTCCCGGGAAAAAGCTTCCAGATCTACATTTGCCATCCGAAAACAGGTAGTCATTGGCTGGCACAGCCCGTCGCTCTCACGGCCAAGCTGATACTCACATCCAGCTAGGGCAAACAGATCTCCATCTCCGGTACAGTCCACAAAAAAATCTGCTTCCAGGGTCATGACGCCGGACTTTGTCGCCACAGTCACTGTCCGAAGTCTTCTGTCTTGTGCAGCAGCGTCAAAGATCACGCTGTGGAACAATACGTCGACGCCTGCCTCCACAGCCATATCGTCCAGAATGAATTTGAAGTACTCCGGCTTCAGAAAGTCATCACTGCCTCCGGCTTTCTCGTTCTGCCTTTCCCGCATCTCCGCAAAAATACCTGCAGAAAGAAACCTGCAGCTGCCATCCTCCGGATCTGCTTCCCAATATTTCATAAACGGATAAACAAGGCAGTTAGACATCGCTCCACCCAGACTTCCGGACTTTTCGATCAACAGTACGCGTAAGCCGTCTCTGGCAGCGCTGACTGCCGCCGCCACTCCCGACAGGCCTCCGCCTGCCACGATCAGATCATAATGATTCATTCCATTCTTCCTCTTTCTCTTATTAAGGGAATCACAAATTGTCCCTCGCCGCACTTGAGGTTTGCTGTATAACCATTCGCCGCATCGTAGGAAACAATCTTCGCCTTTCCGTCAAATCCCACTTCCGTGGGATCAAATACCATCAGGCTTCCTACACCGTCGGCAAATTTGACTGTAATGGCCGCATCCCCGGCATTATGGGGCGCTGTTCCGTTTACAAGCCAGAAGCCGTCATATCCTTGCTCCGCATCGTACATACAGCCAATCAGCGCATCGTTTGTTGCTGTCGCCCACAGGATCCGATTGGAAGTATAGGCATTCAGATTATCATACAGCTTGTCCTTATTGCCGCCCTTCAAAGCCATCGTCCCAAGCCAGTCATATTCCATAAATACATGGTCGAATTGATTGATCTCGTTATTGACCGCTGCCACTGCGCGATAAACATCGGTCTCCACGCCTTCTGCGTTCTCTGCTTCCGGATCATCCGGATACAGCACCATGGCGTTCGTGTAG
>CABQGZ010001063.1 GCA_902463835.1 uncultured Lachnospiraceae bacterium | reverse complement strand
GATTGGAAACTGCCGATGAAGATCGTTCTGAAAGTCGGCTGGATGACCTCTCCGGAAGAATTTGATGACTTCTCGAACTATGTTCAGGGCGAAGGCGTTCAGCCGTATTCTGCGGAAGAATATGCAAGCGTATCTATTGTGAAGAACCCCGATGCAACGGCACAGGATATGCTGGATCTGGCGTATGCTTCTTCCCTCGAAGAAATCAAGGCAAAGGCCAACTGACAATCTAACAGGTGGGTAGATGCTGTACAAAACAGCATCTGCCCATATCAGGTAAGCAATTAGGCTCCGGCGTGTAGATGCTGCTTGACAACGCCAAGATCAGAGATTGTCAGGCGGGATAAGCTCCACGTCGGAGTTTTTATATGCGTTGGCAAAAGAAAATGGGAGTACTTGTAAATATGAGGAAAGATAAAGAGCTGGACCAGCTGGCAACGGTGGCGATGCAAAAGATAATCGACGATGGAATTGTTCCAGGAAATGCGTTGATGATCGGCCAGAATGGAAAGAAGATCTATGAGAAATACCTTGGATACGAGAACATAGAAAAATCAAGACCAATCAGCGAGAATACGTTATACAGAATGTATTCTCTTACCAAGGTCGTTACGGTTGTTGCTGTGCTCCAGCTTTGGGAACAAAACGGCTTTGCCATGGACGATCCTCTGTCCAAATACATTCCGGAGTACTCGAAAATGCGCGTTGTAGAGAAGTCTGGAGAACTGCGCCCTGCGGCGGTTGACATGACTGTTCGCCACCTGCTGACGATGACCTCGGGACTTGGATACGACGATCCTGCAGGGCGATATCGTGATTTTGCCGACAGCTTTCATGCGGCACGAAAAAACGGGACTTCTTGGGATACTGTGCGTGTGGCTAGAGAGATGGCAAAACTTCCGCTATTGTTCGAACCTGGAACACGCTTTTGCTATGGTTTTTCCTATGATGTTCTAGGTGCGTTGGTGGAAGTCATCAGCGGACAGACACTCGCCACCTATTGTAAAAATCATATTTTCGCACCACTGCGTATGCAGGATTCGAGCTTTTCTCTGGACACAAAAAGTCACTGCAGCCTTGCCGGGGGATATTGCCTGGAAAACGGAAAGCTGATGGAATACCATGGTATTGATGTGCCACTGGTTGAATTGATGCGCTTTGATAATCCAAAGTATCTCTCCGGCGGAGCGGGTTTGCTATCTACGTTGAAGGATTACTTTACCTTTACACAAATGCTGGCTTGTGGAGGCAGTCTAAACGGTGTTCAGATATTAAAAGAGTCTACTGTGAAGATGATGCACACACCGCAGCTGAGTGCAGAGCAAAGAAACAGCTATAATGACCCAGCAGAGGATCCATGCTCATTTGGAAAAGCATATACATATGGATATGGAGTGCGCGTGCTGACGGGAACACAGCCAAATTGCGTTGCTTCGATAGGCGAATGGGGCTGGTCAGGGGCACTTGGAACATGGATGGCAATTGATCCAGCAAAGAATCTTTTCTTCGTATATGCACATCAAAATATGTCACCAGAGCACTCGAGCTTTGTGCCCGATTTAATGCGGGCAATTTATGCGAGTATAGCATAGGAGAAGATAATATGATGCGGTTTGCCGATGTTATTCAGGTTCCAGCAGATCGGTACGATGAATATGTTGAAAAACATGAACACATTTGGCCGCAGATCGTCGAGAAGATGCATGCGTCTCATATTGAGAAGTTCAGTATTTTTTATCGGGATGGCTACTTGTTTAAGTATTATGAATATAGCGGGAATAACTATGAGGCTGATATGAAGCGTCTGGAGAATGACGAGGAAAATCAGCGCTGGCTGGAATTTACGGCAGTATGTCAAAGGCCAGTCAGTAC
>CABQGZ010001062.1 GCA_902463835.1 uncultured Lachnospiraceae bacterium | reverse complement strand
GCCATTACCATCGCAGCAGCAAGGGGGGCGGGGAATGGGAATTCTTCGACCTGCCCCAGCAGTGGCAGATTCATTATGGCTCCCTCACCTTCAACCTGAAGCCCTTCAGCTTCAAGCACACCGGACTGTTCCCGGAGCAGGCGGTGAACTGGGACTGGTTTGGAAATAAGATTCGAAAAGCAGGACGCCCCGTAGAGGTTCTGAATCTGTTTGCCTACACCGGGGGCGCTACCCTGGCGGCGGCCGCTGCAGGAGCGGCAGTTACCCATGTGGACGCCTCCAAGGGCATGGTCGGCTGGGCCAAGGAGAACGCTATCTCCTCCGGGCTGGGAGACGCACCCATCCGCTGGATCGTGGACGACTGTGTCAAATTCGTGGAGCGGGAGATTCGCAGAGGGAATCATTACGACGCCATCATTATGGATCCGCCCTCCTATGGGAGGGGACCAAAGGGAGAGATCTGGAAGATCGAGGAGGCCATCCATCCGCTGGTGAAGCTGTGCGCACAGCTGCTGTCGGAACATCCGCTGTTCTTCCTGATCAATTCTTACACCACAGGTCTGCAGCCCGCGGTGCTAGCCTATATGCTTGGGATCGAATTGAAAGGCTTTCGCGGAACGGTAGACGCCCAGGAGATCGGACTTCCGGTATCCGGCAGCGGACTTGTTCTGCCCTGCGGGGCAAGCGGGCGTTGGGAGAGTTAGAATAGGAAAGCTATTATCTCTTCCGCACTCATATCCTGGTATACCTGGGCATCCGGCAACGTATCACTGTTCCAGCGCATCCTGGAGGATGACTCCAGATAAGAGTAATTCACGCCGCACTCCGGATAACGACTGTACCAGTCCGGGAAGTAGGTGCCCATACACAGCTCCGCCAGCCCCACCGCCTGGCTGTCGGAGCCATCCTTTAATCTTGTTCCGCAGATCCGTACGCCGGGGGGACTGGAATGTATCAGAAGCACGCTTCCATCCGGACAGGAGCCCAAGCACATCCATACATGTCCTTTCATACTGCAGATATCACCGGCCCGCCAGTCTTCCATCGCCGCGCCGGCTCTCAGATAATTTCCCCACCCGTAAGAAGCAAAGGTCTCTGCCATTTTCGCAGCTTTTCTCACATATCCTTCCTCATTGGCCACTGTGTGAAAGGTATTGTAGACCAGCCAGCCGATATAACCAGAGCAGTCCAGACCGTCGTGTATCTGGTAGCGGGTGGTATTGTAATCATACCCCGCGTTCTGCCTGGCTGCAAATTCCGCCCAACCAGGACTTACGCCTATGGTGACACTCTCGATTCCCGAGCCGGTATCCTCCTCGTTCCAGCCGCCTCCCCAGATATACATGGTGTTTCCAAGCGGCAAGAGGCTTGTCTTTAACAGCTTCTCCATGGAAGAAACCCTTTTTTCTCTTTCCGTTTTTTCATCAGCCCCCTGATCTGTTCCCGGCTTTGCATTAGAGGCTGCTTCTGTATTTACTTCAGGGATCGCTGCTGTTCCGGTTCCCAAATCTGCTGCCGTATCTTTCTGCGCCAGACTTCTCTCCAAAATTGCCCTCGTCTTTATTGCTAACCCTGTTTTCAGCGCCGCTCCTATATCCTTATTTTTTCCACAGCCGGATAAAGAACATAATAAGATAATTCCGATAACGATATAACTCATGTGCTTCTTCATATGTAATTTCCTCTTTTTGGGGACATCCCGGCCGTATCACTTCTAATCGAACAAAGAAATGCGGTATTTTATTTTCCGATAAATCTTCCATCCCAGCACCACCGGGATCGCAAATGTCAAATACAGCGCTGAGAGGATACCTGCGCCTCCGCCAACAAATACGAGCAAATACAACAATGCATTCATAACTCTTTTCCTTCC
>CABQGZ010001061.1 GCA_902463835.1 uncultured Lachnospiraceae bacterium | reverse complement strand
TTTAGCTTTTCGCAGCCATTTTCATTACTATTTCCCTAGATTCATGGCGTGTCCCGTTTTTGCTGATTTTTTAGTATCAAAACAGTATCACTTAATTGGATCATGCAAAGTGAGTTCGGCATCCAAATCCAACGGTTCGGTGCGGACAAGGTCAATCAGGTCATGCTGCTGACCGATATTTGTCACATCAATTTTATTTACGCAGTCACCTATCCAAGGCAGTGCCTGCGTTAAATCATCCATAAATCACCCGTTTCCCAATGATTCCAATGCCAGTAAGAATTTCCGCAACGGATAAGCTCATCAGGACACCAGAAACAAAGTCCTGCACGTCTGTTCCTCCGGTGGTCTTGGACATGGCACCGCAGGCAATGCCGAGAACGATAAGAACAAGACCGTAAAGAATGCCCTTCTGACGCTCCAACTCCTGTGTGCGGCGCAATAGGTCGAGGATCTGCGCATCGTCATAAACGCGCACACTGCTATCAGCCGCGTCCTCGCCGTCCATCAACTCCGAAAGTGTCACATGAAGCGCGGTGCAGAGCTTTTGAATGATGCTGTAATCCGGCATACACTTCCCGTTCTCCCACTTGGAGATGGTCTTGTTCGACACACCGAGTTTTTCTGCTAACTGTTCCTGCGTGAGATTCTGCGCCCGCCGCTTCTGTGCAATATAGTTGCCTATGGTTGTCTGATTCATAGTTGAATACCTCCTCGTCTTTTGGGTGTCTCAAGCATACAGTGAAAGATGGAAAGATGACATCCCTCTGTGGTAGAAAACGAGGGGAATCGGTCAATGAAGTGCTTTTGCGGGACAAACTTTCGTGCATTCATAGCAGAGAATGCACTCCGTTCCGTTTTTCCGTTTGCGGGATTCTTTGTTTACCTCCACGTTCATGGGACAGACCCTCAGACACTTCCCACAATGAATGCACTTATCCTCATCGCAGTGGACGCGCAGCAGAGAAAAATAGCTCATGGGCTTGAGAAAAACCGTAACCGGACACAAATACTTGCAGAACGCACGATTATCTTTGAATAGGAAAGCAAACACAAACCCGACAATGTAATAAAGCGCATTCCCGGCAAGGAAAAGCCAGAACATAATTTGCTCCAAATGCGCCACCTTCATCAGAAACAGTCCAGACACTAATGCCAGAGACAGAGCAAACATCACATAGCGAAGGATGCCCAGTTTTTCTTTTCGCGGCTTCTGCGGCTGTTTGTAAGGCAGAAGGTCCAGCACCATAGCTGTCCAACAGGCGTAGCCGCACCAGCCACGTCCAAAAAGCAACGGTCCAAAAATCTTTGCAACCGCGTAGTGGATGGTCGCTGCTTCAAAAACGCCAAGAAACAGGTAGTACCAGAACCCTTCAATCTGCATATTCTCACGGGAAATCACGCCAAGGTATAGCAGCATATAGCTGCCCACTGCCAACTGGACAAAACGGCGGGCATAACGTTTTCCGGCAGTAAAAAGTGCCGTCCCCAATCCAAGGCATCCTCCAATGTAGCTGAAATTCAGCAGATAGAACAGATTATCCTTTGTGAGCCACAGCGTAACCGCTACTGCTTCAAACAGCAGAAACAGCATCATGGATGGCACATATCTGCGAAGTCCGTTATTGCTTTTCATCGTCGCTTGTTTGCTCCCCTGTTTTCTGATTTTTCCGTAGCACACCGACTGCCGGGCCAATGCAAAGCCCCACAGCAACACCCAACATCATGCCAAGACCGATGTCGTCTATGATGATTCCAATGAGTACGCCAAGGCTCAGCCCGATGGCAAGACTGCTGCCGATACCGTTGGATGGAACCGCCTCTTTTTGTGTTTGATTGTCCGGAGCGCTTTTATCTGGTTTCATTGTCAATTTCC
>CABQGZ010001060.1 GCA_902463835.1 uncultured Lachnospiraceae bacterium | reverse complement strand
GCATTTTAGGGATTGTGATTTCTCCGACGCAGTTATAGTGGATGCGAAGCCGCTGCTCCCACACACCATCAATTTTCTCCGCATTGTAAACTTCGATCTTCTCAACCAACTCGTTGAGCATCCGGGGCGTGAGCTTGCGTGCGCGTGTGTACTTTCGCACCAAAGAGATGAACATATCCGTGGTCATGGCCTGGCTGCTGTGCTTCTCGATTTCGGAGCGGAGCTTTTTTATTTTCTCCGCCAGCTCCTTTTGCTCATCCTCATACCGTCTGGACATTTTCGCAAAACGGTCGTCAGAGAGTTTGCCGGAAACATTGTCCTCATAGATGCGTTCAAACAGCCCGTCCAGTTCCTCGTCGCGTGTAAGCAGGGCTTTCAATTCCTTCTCCTTCAGCTTGCGGTCGGTCTCCGCCGCTTGCTGGGAGTGCCCAATCACCGCTTTCAGGAATTCGTCCTCATAGAGGCTGGCGAACTTCGTCAGGCGCCGTATCTCGCCAAGCACAACCTGTTCCAGAAAATCCACTCGGACATAGTGGGTGGAAGTACAGCTCCCACGGTTGCCCTTATAGTTGGAGCAGTTGAAATACTTGATCTCCGGGTTTCCCTGATTGAAGTGGAAGCGAAGATTGCTGCCGCAGTCGGCACAGACCAGCAGACCAGAGAACATGTTGTGCTCGCCTTCGTTGGTGCGACGCTTGCGGATTTTTCCCCGCTTCTGCTGCACCTGCTCAAATACGGACCGCTCGATAATCGGCTCGTGGACGTCCTTGAAGATGACCCAATTTTCACGCTCATTCTCCAACCTCTTGTTGTTCTTGTAGGATTTAGAATAGGTCTTGAAGTTGAGAATGTCGCCGCAATACTCCTGCAAAGACAGGATTTTGGTCACGGTGGAACTGTTCCACTTGGTAGCGGGCTGCTGCTTGCCCTTTCCGGGGCGCTTGATGCCCTTCTTTAGCCAATAGGCACGCGGGGTGAGGATTTCGTCCTTTTCAAGCTGGGCTGCAATTTGTTCCGTCCCGTAGCCCTCCAGGGTCATGCTGTAAATCCGCCGAACCACTTGGGCGGCTTCGTCATCTACGATCCAGCATTTCGGATTGTTGGGGTCTTTGATGTATCCGTAGGGAGGCTGGCCCATCGGCTCGCCCGCATTTCCCTTGATCTTGTTGCTGATGCGCCGCTTCTTGCTGATGTCGCGGGCATACCACTCATTGAACAGGTTTCGGATCGGCGCTAACTCATTCTCACCTTCGGCGGTATCGATGTTATCGGATACCGCCACCAAGCGAATGTCATGCTCCGGGAAAAATTCCTCGGTCAGCCTGCCGACCTCGATGTAGTTACGGCCCAGGCGGGAAAGGTCTTTGACAAATACTGCGGCGGCCCGACCCTGCTCAAGTTGCTGGATCATCTCCACAAAACCAGGGCGGTCCATCGTGACGCCGGAAATGCCATCGTCCAGGAAATGGATCAGGTTGGTGTAGCCTTTCTCTTTCGCCACTTTGGTCAGCAGCTTTTTTTGATTTCCAATGCTGTAACTCTCACCCTCCAAATTGTCGTCACGGGAAAGCCGCTCGTAGAGGAAAGCGGTCACATCACGGGATTTTTTGTTATTCGACTGTCTCATAAGTCCTCCTTTCTGGACAGCCGAACAGCGCATATCTTATATTCCCAATACAATTATACCGCTGTCCTCTGCCCGTGTCAGCCGAGTATGGAAAGTTTACATTTTCTCATTTTCGGCCTTCATCAATCGAAGAAGGACACTTCCCAGGGTATCCGGGCTATCCTCTTTGAAAACAGACTCTACAACAAACGACCTATTGCCGAAGCGATAGGTCGTTTCTTCTTTCAAAGGGTTGTCCTGCGGTTTTTTA
>CABQGZ010001059.1 GCA_902463835.1 uncultured Lachnospiraceae bacterium | reverse complement strand
TTATCTGTTTCCGCCTTCCGCATTCCGGCAAGCTCACCAATCTCCAGAATCCAATAGCCCTGCAATTTTTCCGCTGCGGTCTTGTCGTTCATATCGGAGAGTGCCAGAGAGTCGGAGTACCACTCCATGCCCAGCTTCGCAATCGCTGTGGATTTTCCGATGCCCTGCGGACCTACCAAAACCAAGCAGTAATCAAACTTCACACCCGGCTCATAAATCCGCCGATATGCTGCACAAAGCAGTTTTCGTGTCGCTGCACGGGTATATGCGTTGTCTTCCGCACCGAGATACTCGATGAAATACAGCTCTGCTCTCGGCACGCCGTCCCATTCCGGCAAGCTCTCGAAATAGTCCTTGATGGGGTGATAGGAACGGTCGTCTGCGACCTTTGCCACGGCATTTAGGTAATTTCTTTGACTGAACGTGCCGTACTGCTCCTCGATGTAACAGATGAGCTGTGCATCGTCTGCATCTCGCCAGAATTTCGCAGGGTGATTCCACGGGACTTCTCCGACAATCTCCATGCTGTCCGCCAGTTGGTTAAAAACAATGCCTTGCAAATTCTCATCGTGTTCCAGAATCAGGCGGAGATTGCGGATATCGTTGATTAAATCGCCTTTTTTGCTGTATGCCAAGGCTTCCTGCCAATCCTCTGAAAAATCCGCTTGTGCTTCTTTTTGTTTTTCCTTTGCCAGCTGTATCTTGACTTTCGGGTCGGCAATTGCAAGGCTTGTCATTTCTGAAAAAGACGCATGAGTATCACCGAATTTATGCAGCCGCACCAAGTCAAAGGCATTGCAGAGCTTTCCGGATGCCGGGTCAGTAGCATGGTGGGAATAGGCGAATTTATCTTCATAAATCACAACACCGGCAGTGCTTTCTCCGGCGATGAAGTCATATCGATCGGTAACCGTAGAAGCTGCATAGACATCCGACAGGAACGTTTCTATTACCGTTTGGATAGGATAATAGGTGCGGTTAAATGCACCGACAACACCACTTTTCTCCAGAGGGTCTGCTTGCTTGGAAACTTGTTTTTGTATGATACTTTCCTTCGGCGTGGTGGGTAAAAGAGAGAGGTCTTTCCAATAAGGGAAGTCTGAAAGAATTTCATCCGGGTCAAGCAACGGACCGTCACAATGTCCGGAGAGAAACTCTCCGTCTGAAGAAACTGTCGGCCAGTACATCAGCTGATTCAAGCGGAATGAGCATGGGTCAATCATCGTAAGAATTCCCAGAGTCTCCGCTTCCAGTCTTGCAACGGCAACAAACTCATCCGGTGTAACATCTCTTGACAGCGGAATAATCAGTCTTGCTCTCGGATGTTCCGGCGTGTGGCTGTGGGTTGTGTACCACGCACTGCACACCGGAAAGGACATCTGTTTTAAGTACTCGTAAGTGATAAAATCCATGTCATACACCAGCATGGAACGGCAGACAACATGGTCTACCAGACGGCGATTATCCCGCAAATGGCCTGCCACAAAGCCGCCTCTGTCCTTGATAGCATCTCGTTCCGCTTTGGACATTTTGGCATATTCTGCGGTGCTTTCCGTTGTTACTGTAGGCGTTTCGATGCGGGAAAGCAAATAATCTTCCCACGATGCAGTCTTATTAGACCATTTTTTCTGATTCCGGGAATTCCCATAAGCAATTTTCAATTCACGCATTTTCGTTTCCTCCTGTCATGATTTGGATTCGTTTCTGTTCGGCTTTGGTAGGCTTGGAGGGCGGCACGTAAGGAAAATCAAAACCGTAGGTCTCCAGCAAATCCAGCATTGCTACCTCATCATTGGCGTGCAGCTCGCCGCCATCCACATAGCGATACACCCACAAAAGGATGCGATCTCTTGGGATATCATCAAAATAACTATGCGGA
>CABQGZ010001058.1 GCA_902463835.1 uncultured Lachnospiraceae bacterium | reverse complement strand
GCCATGGCCATACCCGCCGTTTACCAGAGAGGTCTCGCGCTTTTTCAACAGGAAGCCGTCTGGGAGTTCCAGGTGGAGGGGGATGGCTTTTTTGATGAGATCCATGCAGTAGTCAAAGGCAGTGGCCGGAATCTCTATGATGTGGATGTGAGCGTGGATACAGAGAATGAGGAGATTGAGTATTTTGAATGCGAGTGCGAGGCTTACCATGCGTATGCCGGAGCATGTAAGCACTGTGTGGCGGTGCTTTTGGAATACGAGCGTTTCCGCCGTCGCAAGCAGGAGGAAAGCAGGAACGAGGATCGCCGTCAGGACAGCTTAAACAAGCTGAAGCAGGTGCAAAAAGGGATAAAGCTCCACACCACCCCTGCCATGAAGGAACTGTTAAACCGGAAAAATATCCTGCGAAGCCTGCCCTATATCCAGCGTGAGAACTGGGGGCAGGTGCGTCTGGAGCCGTATCTCACGGTCTACTACCGGGATGCGGTTGTGGAATTCAAGATCGGGATCACCCAGATGTATGTGCTGAAGGACATCTTCTCCTTTGCTCAGCATATGGAGAAGGGAGCGGAGTACTCCTATGGGAAGAAGCTGTCCTTCGTTCACCATATCGGCATGTTCACGCCCCAGTCCCAGCCCCTGGTAAGCTTCATCCAGGAGTGGGCAAAGGAGCGCAGAGAGAATTACGCCTGGTCTCCCTACGGAGGCTACGCCTACGGAGCGCCAAAGCTGCGGGACATGCCTTTGGACGGCAAGGCCCTGGAACAGTTCCTGGATGCGGTGGGAACAGGAGAATTCTACGGGCAGATCGAAGGGGAGGGCGGTCAGCATTATCACCTGGCGGAGGGCGGAAGTATGCCAAGGCTGGCACTTTCTGGCACGGCGGACGGACTCAATATAAAGCTTCTGGACTCCCTGGGTTATCGCTGCCCCCATTACTATGTGTGCTTTCGGGACGGCTGCGTCTACCGGATCCCCAGAAAGAACTATGAGCCGGTGAATGATTTCCTGGAATGCATCAAGAATGCCAGCGGTCATCAGGTCTATCTGGAAAAAGAGGATATTCCGGCCTTCTGCCGCAGTCTGCTGCCGGACTTAAAGAAGAGCTTCCGGTGTGAGCTGCGGGACTTCGAAGAAGCGGATTACGCACCCCGCCAGGCCCAGTTCAAGGTGTATCTGGATACGGAGGGCACGGACATTGTCACCATAAAGGCGTTGGCCTGCTACGGAGAGCGGGAGTACCTGCTCTACGATAACGAGACGGATATGGCAGGCCGTGATCTTCCGGAGGAGACGGACGTAAAGCGTATCATAGACGCCTACTCCAACGCCTTTGATTATGAACGGAAAATCATGGTGATCAGCCGGGACGAGGATCTGATTTATGAGCTTCTGACCACAGGTATCGAGAGCCTGAAAGCGGTGGCGGAGGTCTACATCTCGGAGGCATTGAAACGGCTGAATGTGCGCAGTGCCCCGCGCGTAACCGTGGGTGTATCCCTGTCCGGGGACATGCTGCGGTTAAAGCTCACCGCCGATGAGATGCCCCGGGAGGAATTGATCGAGATTCTGTCCAGATACAACCGGAAGAAGAAGTTCTACCGCCTGAAGAACGGTGATTTTATCCATGTGGCGGACAGTGGACTTGACACGCTCTTGGAGTTGAAGGACAGCCTTCAGCTGACAGATAAGCAGCTGAAGCAGGAGGAGCTGGAGCTTCCCAGATTCCGGGCCCTCTATATGGATGCCCAGCTCAAGGAGAATCAGGCCATAAAGACGGTGCGGAATACCAGCTTCAAGAATCTGATCCGCAATATGAAGACCATCGAGGACAATGATTTCGAGGTGCCCCAGAGTCTGGAAAATGTCTTGCGAGAATA
>CABQGZ010001057.1 GCA_902463835.1 uncultured Lachnospiraceae bacterium | reverse complement strand
ATTGAGAAGCGCCTCATGAGTGAGCTGCCCTTCATGGCCACCGAGAACATCATGATGGACGCCGTGAAGATGGGCGGCAATCGCCAGGAGCTTCATGAGCGTATCCGGGAGTTGTCCATGGTCGCAGGAGCCAACGTGAAGGAAAAAGGCCTGGACAATAACCTGCTGGAGCTGATCGCTGCAGACCCGGCCTTCCATATGACACTGGAGGAGCTGCAGAAGACCATGGAGCCCTCCAGGTATGTGGGACGCTCCAAAGAGCAGGTGGAGAGCTTCCTGAACAATGTGATTCAGCCTATATTGGATGAAAATAAAGAGCTGCTTGGCGTAACAGCCGAAATATTGGTTTGACGCATTTTTAACAGATACTTAGCGCTCCCAATATTGACTTTTGCCCCTGAAGAGGCTAAACTAGACTCAGGCAGAGCATTTTTGAAGAAAGATTTTTTCAGAAATGCTCTGCCTTTTTGCAGCTATAAAATGTGTAATGCCAGGAACCTGCAAGGGCATAATATGCCGGAAAGAGAATAAATGCTTTTTCCATTGGATATACTACATGACAATAGGGTTCTCGAAATAGAAAGGAGCAGCAGATATGACAGAATATTTAGAAATCACAAACGTACATGCCAGGGAGATCCTGGATTCCAGAGGAAATCCCACGGTGGAGGTGGAAGTAACCGTGGACGGGTGCGTTACAGGCAGAGCAGCCGTTCCCTCCGGCGCATCCACAGGCCGATTTGAAGCCGTGGAGCTTCGGGACGGGGAACCACGGTATTTTGGCCTGGGTGTGACAAAAGCCGTGGATAACGTGAATGAGCGCATCTCCAAGGTTCTTCTGGGAAAAAACGCCCTCAATCAGCTGGAGATTGACCGGATACTTATGCACGAGGACGGAACCGACAACAAACAGAATCTGGGGGCAAACGCGATCCTCGGCGTATCCATGGCGGTGGCGCGGGCGGCGGCGGATTCGCTGAACATCCCCCTGTACCGCTACCTGGGAGGAAGCTTTGTGCGGCAGATGCCGGTTCCCATGATGAACATCTTAAACGGTGGAAAGCACGCCAGAAATACGGTGGATTTCCAGGAATTTATGATCATGCCTGTGCAGGCGGAATCCTTCCGGGAGGGACTTCGCATCTGTGCCGAGGTCTACCACAATCTGAAGAAAATATTGGATAAAAACGGTCTGTCCACGGGCGTGGGTGATGAGGGAGGCTTTGCCCCGGATCTGCCGGACGCCAAGGCTGTGCTGCGGCTGATCGTGGAAGCCATCGAAGCCGCGGGACACGTGCCTGGCGAAGATGTGAAGATTGCTCTGGATGTGGCGTCCAGCGAGCTGTACAACGAGAAGACTGGCATGTACTTCTTTGAAGGGGAAAGCCAGCTGTCCGGGGAAGAGGTGCTCCGTGACACCCGGGAAATGATTGACTATCTGGAAGAATTGATCGAAGAATTCCCTATCATCTCCATTGAGGACGGTCTTTCCGAGGATGACTGGGACGGCTGGAAGGAGTTGACAAAGCGGTTGGGCGACCGGGTGCAGCTTGTGGGCGACGACTTGTTTGTCACCAATACGAAGCGTCTGGACGCAGGGATCAAGCTTGGATGCGCCAATGCCATTCTGGTAAAAGTAAATCAGATAGGAACGGTCTCGGAAGCCATGGAAGCTATTGAGATGGCCCACAAGAATGCTTACCGCGCTGTGGTATCCCATCGCTCCGGTGAGACGGAGGATACCTTTATCGCTGACCTGGCAGTAGCTGTCAATGCCGGTCAGATCAAGACCGGAGCCCCTTGCCGCAGTGACCGGGTAGCCAAGTACAATCAGCTTCTGCGGATAGAAGAGGAGCTTGCTGCAGCCTCCTGTTACAAAAAT
>CABQGZ010001056.1 GCA_902463835.1 uncultured Lachnospiraceae bacterium | reverse complement strand
ATATGTGGTGCTGCGCAAAATGTTGGCTCCGATATCTTGTAGTTCCCTCCAAAACCGCGAAAATACGGGAAAAATACCATTTGATTTTCTTGTAATAACTGATTATAATAGTATATCAGCAAGACAATTTTGGTTGTGGGGTCGTAGATTATGAAACAAGAGATAGTAGAGTTTATAGTGTACTTAAAGGAGATAAAACATACCTCAGAGAATACGGTTGTGTCCTATGAGAGAGATTTAAGAAAGATGGAGACGTATCTTATGTCCTTGGATATTACTCAGGTGACACAGGTTACGGCTACCAGCTTGAATTCGTACATATTGTATCTGGAGAAGGAAGGAAAGAAGCCTGCCACTATTTCCAGGAATATTGCGTCTATGAAAGCTTTCTTTCAATACCTATTAAAACAGGGAATTTTGAAGGAGGATCTGACGGAGGAGCTGAAGGCGCCAAAGATTGAGAAGAAGCTGCCTGAGATTCTTTCGATGGAGGAAGTGGAGCAGCTGCTGGATCAGACGAAAGGCAGTACCCCAAAGGAGCAGCGGGACAGCGCTATGCTGGAGCTGCTTTACGCGACCGGGATCCGTGTCTCGGAATTAGTAGGCTTACATATGGATGATATTAATCTCCAGATGGAATATGTCAAGTGCAAGGACTCCCATAAGGAGCGGATCATTCCTTTTGGGAATGTGGCAAAGGAAGCTGTCTCAAAATATCTGGCTGAGGGCAGGAAGGCTTTGGTGAAGGATGAGCAGAATCTGTGGCTTTTTACCAATTGTTTCGGTCAACCCATGACGCGGCAGGGCTTCTGGAAGCTGATCAAGGGGTACGGTAAGAAGGCGGGAATCCGCCATGAGATTACGCCACATACGCTGCGACACTCCTTTGCGGCGCATCTGGTGAATAATGGCGCAGATCTCCATGCTGTGCAGGAGATGATGGGTCATTCTGATATTTCCACCACCCAGGTTTATGCCAGGGTAAATCAGAGCAGGATCCGTGAGGTTTACGCGAAGGCGCATCCGAGAGGCTGACAAGAGAAAATAGTGGCTGGAGACAGGAGATTAAGAAATCAACTGTCTCTGGCTTTTTTTTGTTCACAAATTTTTCACAAAAAAGTTAGCACTCAACGCTTGACATTGCTAACAATGCGTGTTATAGTACAACTAGAACAAAGGTAACAGAAGAAAGAAGGAGGAAGGACATATGATTTATTCAAAAAGACACTATCCAATGAAAAGTGATGTGAGAGAGAAGGATGATATGTATATTTTGGACATAGACCTTCCAGGATTCCAGAGGGAAGATATCAAGGCCTGTGTGAAGGATGGATACCTGATTGTCTCCGCATCCAGGACAGAGGATCAGGAACACAAGAAAGGCCATATGATCCGTCAGGAGCGCTACAGCGGCGAATATCGCAGAAGCTTTTATGTGGGAAGCATGCTGCAGCAGGAGGACATCAAAGCATCCTATAAGCATGGTGTACTGAAGCTGGAATTCCCCAAGCAGTCGAAGAGAAAGGCGCTTTCTGACGACAGCATCCATATCGCGTAACAGAATAGAAAATAGATTCATTTATAAGGAGGAATGACCTATGTTAGTACCAAGTATTTTTAGTAACAATTTTGCAGACAGTTTTTTCAATGATTCTTTTGACACCATGTTTGACAGTATGTTCCGCTCATCCTTCGGGAATAACAACACCATGTCCATGAGCACGGATGTGCAGGATCTGGGTGACAGCTACCAGATGGAAATGGAATTGCCAGGCTATCAGAAGGAGGATCTGAAAGCAGATCTGAAGAACGGGTACCTGACGATCTCGGCAGAGCACAACAGTGAAAATAACGAACAGGATGAAAACGGCAGATTCCTAAGG
>CABQGZ010001055.1 GCA_902463835.1 uncultured Lachnospiraceae bacterium | reverse complement strand
CCCTTGTCCCTATTATGACAGCCGCGTATTATATCTCTAGCCCCTTTTTTCTCTATCGTTGGAACGTACTTCTGCCGGATTCCCTCATAGTTCGTGTTATCGATATCGTCATACTCTGCACCACTCACATGATGGCCTGCTCTGTTGTAGCAGGTCACGTCACAACCATTCTGTGCCATTCGGGTGCAGAGCTCTTTGACAACGATCTCTACTCCACCTTCTCTCGATAATCGCTTCTGTCCAAATACCGCAATTCTAAGGTTTCTCTCCATCTCGTCTCTCCAACCGTTTTCCTTCCATGTACTATTTTTTACTCTCCATGCCCCAGCAAGCACACCTTGAAGGTCTTAAAAATGATCTTCCAATCCACCCAGAAACTGCGCTCCTTGACATACTTCACGTCCAGATCCATCCACTCCTCAAAGGAGAGGTCATTGCGGTGCGGGGCGATCTGCCAGTAGCAGCTCAGGCCGGGTGTCACATACAGGCGCTGCTTTTCGTAGTCGCCGTACTGCTCCACCTCGCGGGGAAGGGCAGGCCGCGGGCCAACGATGCTCATATCACCCTTCAGGATGTTCCACAGCTGCGGAAGCTCATCCAGACTCGTCTTGCGGATAAACTTGCCCACGCGGGTAATTCGCGGGTCTTCCTTGATTTTGAACACCGGACCGTCCATTTCATTCTGGCCCAGAAGGTCGTCCAGTTTTGCTTCCGCATTCGGACACATGGAACGAAACTTGTAGAACCTGAACGGTTTGCCATCTCGTCCAATGCGCTCCTGCGAAAAAATAGGCCCGGCAGAAGGGTCATCTACCACGATAGCGATAGCTGTTGCCAGCATCACCGGCGACAACACCACCAGCGCCAGTGCCGATAAGACCACATCCTGCGTCCGGCGTCCGACCCAATATAACCGATGTTCCCGCAGATTCTGCTTTCGGTCGATGACGACCGGCTTTTCAATTCCAATTACTTCTGTACTCATTTTTACCTCTTCACACTCTGTGTTTCCTCGCACGATCCCCGCTGCGCGCATTCTTACCCAGCCTTTGCTACGGGTTCCTTTTCCATTACCGCCCCATCAAACAATTCTTCCAGTAATTGTTTCTGGTCCGCACTTAATTTGGGAGAGTTATCTCGCAGCAGCCGTTTTTGGTCATATACCCACCGGCTCAACCAGATGCCATCCGCAGTTTTGTACTTGGCCGGGATTTTCAGATTTCCATGAGCCTTCTTATATTTCTGCGCCAGTTTATACCGGTGCTGCCACGGGTCAGGCTTGTCCCACTGCATCCCAATAGCATTCAGCCGTGCGATGCGTTCCGGTGTCAGCACACTACACCCTTTATCGGGGTTCAGCCGCGTGTATCGCTGCCGCTTGACCCAATTTCCGAGGTTATATCCGCTCGGCGACACATATTCTGCCGGGACGTTCAGATCACCGTGGGCTTCAAAGTAGCACTTTGCCTCCTGATAGCCTTCGTTCCACTGGCGATCATTGCGGTTGCCCCAGTACATCCCTATTCTGTTGAGCCGCTCGACCTGCTCGTCTGTCAGCTTTCCTTTCGGGTACGCCCATTGCTGGCTTGCGACCCACTGTCCCAGCCGTTCACCAGCCGCTGTCACATAGGAACGCGGGATATTCAGATTGCCATTTTCCTCATAGTAGGCGGCAGCCAGCGCATAAGCCTTTTCCCACTTGGCATCGAAAATGTTCCACACCATACCAATCTCATCAAGTTGTGCAATGCGTTCTTCCTTTAAGCGTCCGTTCAGCTTCTGCTGCCGGGTCTTGATGATCCACTGTCCCAGTGGGTAGCCGTCTGGGTCTACATATTTTCCGGGCACCATCAGGTTTCCGTAGGTGTCGTGGTATTTCTTTGC
>CABQGZ010001054.1 GCA_902463835.1 uncultured Lachnospiraceae bacterium | reverse complement strand
TCTATCAAGCATTACTGGTTTCGCCGTTAAGTTACCGCCCAGAGAACGAAATTCGGACGATGGCTACATACAAGAATTAGAAATCGCTTCTGCAGTTTACAACTACCTTCTTTATTTTGTGGATCAAGACTATCAAAATGGCTCACAGTTTGCGTCCTTCCAGCATCTCGGTGAATATCTCGATTACAAAGAAAATGTTTTGTACTACCACTTTGGTGCTTTTGACGATGATTATTATATGTTAGTACAGGAGCAGGACATCTTGTTAGCAGAAGGTAGACGGTTAGAGAACGAACACAAGATGACATGCATGATGCTCGATAAAATTTACGCAAACATTCATTCTGTTTCTTACTCTAAGGATATCAAACATTTAAGAGCCGATGTCAACCGCACAAGGGATGAGTATAACAAGCTGTCCAATGCTTTGAATCAGCTTCGTCAAAAGCTAATTCGCCTACGTAATGAGAAGGCAGATCTGGAATATCATCTGCATGCTCTAACACTGTTCGGCAAAGAAAATGATCTCCAAATTGCCTCGCTCAACAATCATGTCTGTCCATTTTGCAAGTCAGAAATAAATGATGCAATAGATTTAAGAATCAAAAAGTACAGCACCGGTGATGATATCATTCTACTTAGCAGCGATATGCAGTATAGTATTATGGAGATTGACCGGAAAATTTCCGAATATGAGGCTGAGTATTCACAATGGCTTTCTAAATTGAGAAAATATGAAGAATCAATCAATATTGCATCGACAGAAATCAACGACATCCTAAAGCACGAGGGCTTTATTGATATCAAGGAATCTGTTGCTGAAGACTTGGACACTATTCGCAACAGCATATCGGAAAATGAAAAGAAGCTTAGGGAGGTGAAAAAATCACTTCGCAAATATGGTGAAATCAAGAAAAAAATAAATGAGCGATACTACGCCTTGATGCTGTCTGATAAGAATCGTTTTGGCCTTGAAGGAATCAATGCAAAAAGCTTTGAAAATATAAAGCGAACTTTTTCTGCTGGAGGCAGCAACAATCCGCTTTCAACAATTATTTGGTATGTTAATCTAATTCAGCTTAAGCATGAATTTAATCCTTCGGCAATAGATTTTCCTGTTGTTTTCGATAGTCCCAACAATGCGGAGACTGATGAAACGAAAAAACGCCAAATATACAGTTATATTTGTGAGCGTATAACTGAAAACCAGCTTATTGTTTCAGGTCTTGGGTTTTCAGGAGACGAAATTTTGGATTCCTTTGATTCTATTATTACCCTCACCAACAACAAGTACGAATTACTTTGTCAGAAAGACTATGATGCTAATGTTTCTTTGTTACGAGAATTGAACAATAAGTAAGCTACATTGGGGCATGCAGTTCAATCTGCATGCCCCAACGCATTTTATCCTACTTTTTCAAACGGAATCACCTTGCACCGGCTCTGCTCCGGCGGGTCGGGAGGCTCCGGAGTAGGCGTTGCCGTGGCCGATTCCATAAAGCCGCCGATCTTCTCAGCCGCACCTCTCTGCATATCGTTGGTGATGTGCGTGTAGGTGTCCAGAGTGAACCCGGCGCTGTAGTGACCCAGCATACTGGACAGGGTCTTCACATCCACACCGCTGGAGATCGCCATGGTCGCGAATGTGTGTCTGAGGTCATGGAAACGTACATGCTCCTCGATGCCTGCATTTTTCAGCAGTTTCCGGTTGATCCTCGATACAGCGTCCGGACTCCAGTAGCCGCCTGTCCGGGGCGACGGGAACAGGATGGGGTTGTCCGGGTGCTGCTCGTGCTCCTGCACCAGCAGGTCTACCGCCTGCTGCGACAGCGCCACCTTGCGGACAGAGTTTTTCGTTTTCGGCTCCGTCACATCCAACTCGCCCT
>CABQGZ010001053.1 GCA_902463835.1 uncultured Lachnospiraceae bacterium | reverse complement strand
CATGATAAGAAGTTTGGCCTGCTGCACCAGCGCACGGCAAATGGCAACTAACTGCTTGTCTGCCACGGAAAGCCGCCCGAGGATCGCATCGGGATCCAAATCAATGCCAAGCTCCTGCATGATCCCGCTTGCGCGGGCACGCATTGATTTCCAGTTGATAAGAGCTTTTCCTTCGTTATATTCTGATGTAATGGCGATATTCTCTGCCACCGTGAGGTTGGGGAAAACGGCAAAGTCCTGATAGATGATTTGGACGCCCTCCCGAATGGCTTGTTTGGGGGTAAGTTTTTCAAATGTTTTTCCGTTGATCTCAATAGAGCCACTGTCTGGCTCATAAAATCCTGCGATAACCTTGATCAGTGTGGATTTTCCGCTTCCGTTTTCCCCTGCCAGACACCGAACCTCGCCCTCGCGGATGGTGAAATCTACGTTTTGCAGCGCTTGCACGCCGGCGAAGCTCTTGTAAATGCCGGTCAGTTTAATCAGTTCTTTTTCCATAAGCAACATCCTATTGTCAGTTCTGCGCTGTGTTTGAAGCCGTTTTTTGCCAACTGATCCGCCGCCCGGCCAAAGTTACAGGCGGCGGATCAGCATAAACGGTGTGCGCGATATGGGCTTGGGAAAATTAGAAGTTGTAGTCACCCATATTATCCTTAGTGACGGAGATCCAGGCGGAACCCTCCAGAACCTTGCCGTTCAGGGTCAGGTTCTGATAGCCGTCGGGGGTAAGAGAAACGCCGCCGGAAATGGTCTCGCCGTTAAGAACTTTTGTGGCCAGCTCACAGAGAGCATAGCCGGCATCAGCAGGATCCCAGAAGGTGATGACATCGATGGAGCCATTCTCCAAAAACTGCTCGGCAGTAGAGACCAGGCAGGTGCCGACCACATAGGTGCTGTCTTCCAGACCGGCCTCTTCCACCGCGCGGGCAACACCGGGGACGTCCGCCATAGCAGAACCCAGAAAACCGGTCAAATTGGGATAGGCCTTGAGCAGTTCCTTGGTCTTGGTATAAGCGGTATCAGAATCCTCACTGGTTTCGTTCTTGGGGGAGACCAAAGTCATATCGGGATACTTTTCAGCCTGCAGCGTAGCCTCGGCATCGGTCCACTCGTTGTGGGAGGTGGAGGTCAGATATCCCACATAGTTGGTAAAGGTGCCCTTTGCGCCCATCAGGCCAGCCAGGGTTTCCATCAAGAACTCACCATAAGCCGTGTTGTTGAAGGCTTCCAGATCGTAGTCGGCATTCTGAACATCGGAACCCTCGTGGCAAATGACAACGATGCCCTGCTCTCTGGCCTTTGCCAGAACGGACTCCACGGCCTCGGCGGAGTTGGGGATCACCACGAGAGCGTCAACCCCCTGAGCGATGAGATCCTCAATAACAGCCACCTGTTCTGCAGCGTCGGCGGTGGAAGCGCCGGTGATATAGGCGTCGTTGCCGGTATCGGCATTGAACTTGTCAATACCCACCTGCATGCGCTCGTACCAGGCAATGCCGGTAATCTTTACGACTACGGCAATGGTATAGGGGTCATTGTTTTCTTCACTATTGGAAGTGTTGGCGTTATCCGGGGCGGCGGGGGTACCGCAGGCCACCAGAGAAAGCGCCATGATCAGGCTCAGGATCAGTGCAATTGCTCTTTTCATCTCTGTTCTCCTCATAGTTTTTTATACGATTCTGCTGGTTGAAATTTGTCTTTTTCCGGATACTCTAATCAGGCTTCGTCCTCATAAGGGAAGATGCGGGTCATACCCTCAGGTACTTCAATAAAGGGGCAATTTCCCAATTCGTAAATGCAACCGATGTACTTTTCGGCATCCATATAGTGGTGGATGTCGCTGAAGAACTTGCCTCCCTCCAGAGCGGGTACACCGTTGGCAGTCCAC
>CABQGZ010001052.1 GCA_902463835.1 uncultured Lachnospiraceae bacterium | reverse complement strand
CCCTATTCCTCATACCCTTTTTATTCAATTGTCCAAGATGTATTGTAGTCCTACACTTTTTTCTTCCATTTATCCGCTGAAGTAATTGCATTCCTATGTGCAATATGCTACAATACGAAAAGGCAATTAGGCTTTATCATTCCCGTGGAGTGGCAAACTCCACGAAAATAGCGCTTATGCATCAGCAAATCATTAGAACCAATAAAATGATTTGCTTTTTTCTTGGCGTTGATGAAGCAGGCACCTACCTAACGAACGTGCATTACGCATGGCAACGGGGTCAATTGAATGAGGAAAGTTGAAAATACGAAGCAGGTTTTTATTGAAAGTGCGGTTCGTGTTATGGCCAGAGATGGATTGGATAAAGCAACGACAAAGGCGATTGCAGCAGATGCTGGCTTGAATGAGGCAAACATCTACCGATGTTTTAGAGCAAAGAAGATCTGCTGCGCGCTGCATTCCATATGGAAGATGTAAACTTTGCATATTTCCTTAAGCAAAATCTTTATGTCATGCATATGCAGGATACTACGTGGAAAGACAGAGCATTTCAGCTATGGTCAGCAAGCTGGAGGTTCATTCTCGGAAGGAAGGATGACTGCCTCTTTTACCTTCGATACTACTACTCTGCGAATTGCCGCACTTATGCATACGAGGAACATCTCCAATGTTTTCAGGAGCTATTTGCAGCGGTGGAACAGACTTTCAAACCGGAAGCCAATGTCAACATGCTACTTCATCAGGTTTTTGACACCATGCTGTCTTTTGCTGCAAGAGTGCTTGGCGGCGAGATGCCGGACGATGACGTGACCACACAGTGGGCATTTGATCAGATATATAGCATTGTTGTACCAAATGTTCGTGAAGAGCATTTGACTTCATCTGCCTCGACAATGACCTGACGGTGCAACCATCAGAGACTAAAAGTGTAGGGATGTGGAATATATGGCGTCAACAGCAACATGCTGTTTGGCAGAGGAACGCTCTGCAGATGTAATCATTCAGATAGCTAAACCTGTGCTGCAGCAGAAGAGGCTGTACCTGATAACAAAGCGCGCTTTTGACATAGTATGTTCTTTCTTGGGCCTGCTGATTTTGGCAATCCCGATGATGATTATTGCATTGATCATCATCATAGACTCGCCAGGTGCTCCGATTTTTAAGCAGGAGCGACTCGGCATCAACGGAAAGCCGTTTATGATTTATAAATTCAGATCAATGCGCCTTGATGCGGAGGAAAACGGCCCGCAGTGGGCAGACGAGCAGGATCCAAGATGTACGCACTTTGGCCAGATCCTCCGGCGCACCCGGCTGGACGAGCTCCCCCAGCTCTATAATATTCTACGCGGTGATATGAGTTTCGTTGGCCCACGGCCTGAACGGGCTTATTTCTACAGGGAATTTGAGCAATACATTCCGGGGTTCTCTAACCGCCTGCTGGTTATGCCGGGACTGACTGGATATGCACAGGTGAACGGTGGGTACTCGCTGAAGCCGGAAGAAAAAATCATCTACGATATGGAATACATTGAGAGCCAATCTATCACCCTCGATATCAGATGTCTCCTAAAGACTGTACATATCGTTTTTTCTCATGAAGGAGCCCGGTGATATTGCACGTTAAAGTTCTTAACCCGTAATAAAGAACAAGCAAGAGAGATTGTGAAAAAATGAAACGTGACGTTCTTTTCCTCTGCCAGTTTTTCTATCCGGAATACAATTCCTCCGCAACACTTCCCTTTGATACTGCCAGATATTTGGCGCAAAGTGGATATTCCGTTGATGCCCTATGCGGCTATCCAAGAGAATATAACACCAGCGGCGAAGTTTCGGCCAGAGAAACGAAGGATGGCGTTTTGATTCATCGGCTTCATTACATACAGTTCAGC
>CABQGZ010001051.1 GCA_902463835.1 uncultured Lachnospiraceae bacterium | reverse complement strand
CAGATCGCCGATAAACTCCTTTTCATCCTCGTATTCCAGGTGCAGCCGCTGAATAATCTCCCGCATCAGCGAAAATCTCTGCTCCTCCCGAATGATATTCTCCGCCCCAAAACCGTAGGCATGTTTTAAAATTGTGAAAAAGACGGCATGAAAGGTGCCGAAGGTCACCGGATAATGACGGTTCATAAGACGATGGAACCGTTCCTTCATCTCCTTGGCGGCGGCCTTGGTGAAGGTGATCACCAGGATTCTGGATGGATCCACATGTTCCTTTACAATAAGATTCCTGGTTCGTTCCGTGATGACAAGGGTCTTACCGGACCCGGGCCCCGCCAGAACAAGCATGGGGCCCTTTCCGTGTCCGATCGCCTCTGTCTGAGACTTGTTGTAACTCATAAGCATTTCCTATATTACAGCTCGGCTTCCAGCTTCGCGATGGCTGCCTGGATTCTCGCTGCGGTCTCCCCCCGGCCAATGATCTCCATGATCTCTGTGGCGCCTCCCGGCGTCATCTGCTTGCCGGAGACAGCGGTGCGCACCGGCCACATCACATAGCCGTTCTTAACGCCTTTCTCAGCCACATAATCACTGAGCAATTGATACAGCGCATCGTTGCTGTAATCCTCCTGGGCCTCCAACAGAGGCAGAAGGTCTTTTAACACAACAAGGGCGCTCTCCGGCGTGGTCTTCATCTTCTTGT
The DNA here is from genome assembly GCA_902463835.1 of uncultured Lachnospiraceae bacterium. Lineage (GTDB taxonomy): Bacteria > Bacillota > Clostridia > Lachnospirales > Lachnospiraceae > 14-2. Next base: position 1,191 of record CABQGZ010001051.1, on the reverse strand, counting down.
GGGCGTACATGGCGCTGTCATACTCCGGCACCGCCTCAAAGAAATCAATATGTTCCGCGATATCCGGTAAGATCTCGATCCGCGTCTTCACAAGGGCGGCAATCTTTTTCAGATCATAGTCCTTGTGAACCACCGCCTTGATGTAAGGCTCAGCCATCTCGTAAAAACGGTCGAAATCCATGGCCTTTAAGTATTCGCCGTTCATCCATTTTAATTTTACAATGTCGAACACAGCCGGAGACTTGCTGATCCTGCGATAGTCAAAATTCTCAATCAGCTCCTGCAGGGTAAAGATCTCCCGATTGTCCTCCGGGCTCCAGCCCAACAGTGCAATATAGTTCACCACTGCCTCCGCCACAAAGCCCTGATCCATCAGATCCTCGAAGGACGCATGACCGCTGCGTTTTGACAGCTTCTTGTGGTTCTCGTCGGTTATCAGGGGCAGATGTACGTAGGTGGGCACCTCCCAGCCAAAGGCTTCGTACAGCCGCACATATTTGGGGGAGGAGGACAGATACTCGTTTCCCCGAACCACATGGGTAATATTCATGGTATGGTCGTCCACCACGTTTGCAAAATTGTAGGTGGGATACCCATCGGATTTGATTAAGATCATGTCATCCAGTTCGGAGTTGGGCACTGTGATATCACCGTACAGCTCGTCGTGAAAGGTGGTGGTTCCCTCGGTGGGATTATTCTGACGGATCACATACGGTTTGCCAGCTGCCAGATTGGCCTCAATCTCTTCCCTGGACAGGGACAGGCAGTGCTTGTCGTAGACGGTGATCTCCTTGCCCTCCACTACCTCGCTCTTTAAGGCAGCCAGCCGCTCTTTGTCGCAGAAGCAATAATATGCCTCCCCTTTCTCGATCAGCTGCTTGGCATAATCCAGGTAAATGCCTGTCTTCATACGCTCGCTCTGGACATAGGGGCCGTAACCGCCGTCCTTGTCCGGACCTTCATCATGAACCAGCCCCGTCTTTTCCAGAGTGCGGTATATAATCTCAGTGGCGCCTTCCACAAAGCGCTCCTGGTCGGTATCCTCGATGCGCAGCATGAAATCTCCGCCATCATGCTTTGCAATTAAAAATTCATACAGTGCGGAACGCAAATTGCCCACATGCATCTTACCTGTGGGACTTGGCGCGTATCTCGTTCTTACTTTACTCATAAAGCTTTACTCCTATCAAT
>CABQGZ010001050.1 GCA_902463835.1 uncultured Lachnospiraceae bacterium | reverse complement strand
CACCCGCGCCTTCACCCGAAAATTCGGAATTACACCATCGGTGTATAAAAAGCTGAAAGGAGCGAAATTTGTTATGAAACCAGAAATAAAAGTTTTTCCGGCGTTTACAGCGGTCGGATACATCCTGAAACCCGAAAGCGAAATTGATTTCCGTGAGAATGGCGCCTACTGGTTGGGAAAAGATTTCTCCGGTGTCAGCAAGGAGGACTACGCAAAGCTCAGTGCTGCCGGCCGCGGCGAGGTCGGATTGTGGATGCACCCCGAGGGAACAGGTGATGAACTTTATTACTTCTTTGGACCGGTAGTCGAGAGCAAAAGCTTTGCCCCAGCCGGTATGGAGACCTTGGATATCCCGGAAGCAGAGTACGCCGTATTCCGGGTTGCCAAAGGGGCGGATGTTTCTGCGCTGCACGAGAATGTAAAAAAGACATGGCGCTTTATTTTCAACAACTGGTTTGACAACAGCGGATACGTTTTTGATCATACCAAGTTTGATTTTGAGTATTACCTGGGGGAAGAAACCTATATCTATGTTCCCATCAGAAAACGCTGATCTCAAAGAATAAAGCAAAAGTATCGGAACTAGGCTTACCGCCAAGCGCGGCGAACTGGCAATTAAGCTTCAGCAGGCAATTCTGGACGATAACGCCTATGTATTCTGCTCTTTCCTCCAGATGAACATGATCTCCAAGAGCAGCGTTACCGGCTACACCGCCCATGCCTGCGACTATTATCAGGTCACGGCTGATCTGGACATCAATAAGTGACCTTTTGCCGCATTCGGCATATCTTACGAAACACAAAACCCCAACGACACCCGGCAGCGCCCATTTGGCGGCTGTCGGGTGTTTCTTGCGTGATTTGGCCTTTGCGGTGCAAAGCGCCGTACACGACCTCTGGCGAGTATTCTTTCATAGAATTAAAAAGCGACTTTATCACAAAGAATTAACCCCCTATGGAGTTTGTCAAGCCCACTTTTTTGCGTTACAGTAGTAACAACCAAATAACATAGGAGGAATCGCAATGGCTTGTTTTCTGGTTCCCGCAGCTGAAGCGGTGGTAACGACCGTCGTTGCCAAAACAGCAAAAAAAGAGGAGACTCCCGAAAAGATCTCCATGGGCAGAAAATTCAAATGGCTGTCCAATCTCCTTTGGGGCGGCAGCGCACTGCTGTGCTTCGAGCACGTCTGGCATGGAGAGGTGGTGCCATGGTTCCCATTCCTTACGGCAATGTCCGATCCGGAGGAGACCACCGTCATGCTGCAGGAGATGGCTTCTGTCGGCGGCACCATGGCCATTTGGCTGACGGTGATCTGGGCCGGTATGTGCGTGGTGGCAGACAATCTGATGAAGCATAAACCCGCCGCACAGCTTCAGGCATAAGGGGAGAGTGACCATAAGGACATTCCCGCTATCTCATAAGTATGAATGATATTTGCAGCAAAAAATGGACATATTATCCGCCGACCTCTACTGGTCGGCGGATGTGTTTCAAGGATAATTTCGAGTTTACCGAGTATCTGCTTCCGGCACAAACTTCTCCAGCAGTGCCAGACTCTCCTTTGAAGAATACCCCCACAACACCGAACTCAGGGCATCAATCGCCATCTGACGCTTGCGGAAGTAGGTGCGGTAACTGATGTCGCGGATGTGCGGCTCCAGCTTTTCGATGATCTCCTGCGTGTTCGCCAACTGCTGCGGCGACAGGTAGGTGTAGTACAGCAGCCAGTAATAGCTTTCACCGTACTTGTGCTTTGTCCGTAGCAGCTCCACAGAGGTGTCCAGAAGCTTCAGCATCTTGTAGCTGCGCTCGATGCAGCGGGCATGATCCTCAATCGCCGAGCCCTCGAAGGTGATGCCGGCCACATAGAGGGATTCCAGAAACTCCTCTA
>CABQGZ010001049.1 GCA_902463835.1 uncultured Lachnospiraceae bacterium | reverse complement strand
TGAGCCTTGCGCCGATTCCCATGGCCACATGGGGAAACCATGAACAATCGCACATGGGACAGAACTATCTGAAATGCCTGTTCGCGCTGGGATTTCAGGGATTCCTGATTTTGATTTGTGTTGCCATCTATGCCGTGCTGATACAGAACGTGGCGATTTCCGGCGATGCCATCGGCTCCATCTGGAGCATTGTCGGCTATACCGTCCTGCTCTGCTTCAGCTTGTTCAAAACCAGCTCGGTCACAAAAAGTGTGCTGGGCGCACATTAAAAGGGGGTGTGAATTTTGGCCGCATATATTTCCGTTCCCCGCGACTTGACCAAGGTGAAGTCAAAAGTAGCTTTCAACCTGACAAAGCGACAGCTCATCTGCTTCGGAACGGCGGCACTGATTGGAGTGCCGCTGTTTTTCGTTCTCCGGGATTCTGGTGGCAATACTGCCGCCACCCTCGGCATGATGGCTGTTATGCTCCCGGCGTTCTTTCTCGGTATGTACGAGAAAAACGGACAGCCTTTGGAAAAGGTGCTGTCGCACTATGTTCAGGCGCGATTTCTGCGTCCGAAGATTCGACCGTATCAGACCAACAACTACTATGCACTGCTCATGAAAGGAGGCGTGACCCATGCCGTTTTGGAAAAAGACCGATAAGGGCGGCAAGAAAAAGCCGCCGAAGCCCGCTGTTCCCCGGACAGCGCAGCAGTCCATCCCCATGCAGCGGATGTTCGAGGATGGCACCTGCCGGGTGAAACCGAACTACTACACCCGTACCATCCAGTATCAGGACATCAATTACCAGCTTGCCCAGCAGGAGGACAAGACTGCGATTTTCGAGGAATGGTGCAGTTTTCTGAACTTCTTCGATTCCAGCATCAAGTTTGAACTGTCCTTTGTGAACATGGCAACGGACAGCACAGAGTTTGAGAAGAGCATCCGCATCCCTTACCAGCGGGATGGCTTTGATGATGTTCGCGCCGAGTATTCTCAAATGCTGCGCCAGCAGCTTGCCAAGGGCAATAATGGTCTGACCAAGACCAAATTTATCACCTTTGGCGTTGAGGGGGAGAGTATGCGGCAGGTCAAGGCACGGCTCGACCACATCCAGAACGACCTTTTGAACAACTTTCACAGGCTGGGTGTGCAGGCCAAGCCGCTGAACGGTGCCGAGCGGCTCAAACTCATGCACGATATGTTCAACATGGACGGTTCCAGCAAATTTCATTTTGACTGGAAAGACCTTGTGAAAAGCGGCCTTTCCGTCAAAGATGCCATTGCACCCACGGTTTTTGCGTTTAAGAACAGCCGCACTTTCCAAATGGGTGGCATCTACTGCGCCGCCAGCTTCCTGAGTATCACGGCCTCTGACATCAGCGACCAACTTCTGAAAGATTTTCTGGACATGGATTCCAGCCAGATTGTCACCATGCACATCCAGTCGGTAGACCAGAACCGTGCCATTAAAACAGTCAAGCGCACGATCACCGAACTTGACCGCAGCACCATTGAGGAACAGAAAAAGGCCATCCGTTCCGGGTATGATATTGACATTCTTCCGTCAGATTTGAAAACTTACGGCAGGGATGCCAAAGCCTTGTTAAAGGAATTGCAGTCGCAGAACGAGCGAATGTTTTTGGTGACATTCCTCGTTCTGAACACCGGGCGCACGGAGCAGGAACTGGAAAACAACATCTTTCAGGCCAGTTCTATTGCGCAAAAGCATAACTGCAATCTGTGCAGACTGGACTACCAGCAGGAGCAGGGTCTTATGTCTTCTCTGCCGCTGGCTGACTGCCAGATCGAGATTCAGCGCGGCCTGACTACCAGCAGCACGGCCATTTTCATTCCGTTTACCACACAGGAGCTTTATCAGTCTAGCAAGGAAAGCCTGTATTACGGCC
>CABQGZ010001048.1 GCA_902463835.1 uncultured Lachnospiraceae bacterium | reverse complement strand
GCTTTATGAGGTTTTATCATAATCAATAGCGTTTCAAACCATAAAAGCGTCCAGAACTGATGGGTGCTTTGCTTTTATTTCAATTCTTTCTTAAAATCGTTGACTTTTGATAGCGAATATGCTATCATATCAACGAAGGGAGGAAATCATGTGTACGAAATCGTCATTTACAGCGATAGAAATGGCAATGAACCTGTGAGTGAGTATTTGCAGGAACTTGCCAAAAGCAAAACAAAAGATAGCCGCATACGCCTAAACAAAATCGGCCAATATATCAACGTCTTAAAGGAGTACGGAACCAGGGCGGGCGAACCGTATATGAAACACATCGACGGAGATATTTGGGAACTACGGCCCACCAGTGACAGGGTTTTCTTTGGCGCTTGTGTTAAAGGAACTTTTGTACTTCTTCACTGTTTCCCCAAAAAATCACAAAAGACACCGGAACGCGAAAAGCAACAAGCCCAAAAAGAACTGGCTGATTATTTGAAACGAACAGGAGGAAAATAAAGATGGCAAAGAATCAAAATGGCTTTACCGTATGGGATTCGGATTATGAAAAGCAGCTTTTTACACCCGAGGAAATCGAAGAAAACGCCCTGCAAGCCAAACTCATTGGAGAACTGATTTCTGCCCGTGAATCCCAAGGCATGACACAGCGCGACCTTGAAAAGGTTAGCGGTGTTACCCAGTCTGCCATTGCACGTCTGGAAAAGGGCGTTTCCAGCCCGACGCTGGATACTGTTTTCAAAATCCTCATCCCACTGGGAAAAACGTTGACGATTGTTCCCATGAATCAGCAAAATCAAGCATAACCATTGCTTTCATCCCATGCAATAAGCGCCCGGCAACTGCCGAGCGCTTTGTTCACATACCCAAATATCTTTTGGTGAAATATGCCTGTCCTTTTCCCGTAATCAACGGAGTTTTTCGCACAACAGGCTGCTCGTCCCCGCTTGGGAATGTCGTTTCCTTTACCCGCATAATGCCCATTTCAATGCTGCGCTGTGTAGGCACGTTCTGGCTTCTGCCGTCGCGGATAAGATACCCTTCTTCCCGAAGCTGCGCAAAGAATCGGTCACGCCCTGTGTTGTACCCGTTCTGCCGAAGAATTTTTGCCATGTCTCCCACGCTGATGTCCGTCTTGGACGCGGATACCGCATCGGCCAGAAGAACCTTCGACGCGTCCTGCTCAATTTTTTCTTCCGCAACCGCCAGCCGTTCTTTATCCGCTTGCCAGTTCTGGCAAATGGCTATAATGGCGGCAGGGTCGTTCAGGAAAGAACGCATCTTTTCCGGTGACATGTACATGCCGTTATCTACCACCTGCACCGCCACATCGTCAAACAGCCAGTGGTTGAACTCCTGCGCGGCGGGAAGGTGGGACTGGGAGATGAGGCGGAGAACGTTCCCCTTGGTAATCCATGTCATGTTTGAAGTCTGGTTGGTCTCTTTTCCGTACTGATTAACGGTTTTGGAGACCCCCTCGTGTTTCACGACCCCCTCTGATTTGCAATGGCGTTTGATAGCGTCATAAGGGTTTGCATAATCAAGGGCGCGTGCAACATCCGTCGCGCAGTACAAGGTTTCACCGCCGATTTCCATTTTGCGAACCTGACCAAACTTTGGGCTCTCCATGATGGTAATATCGTTCATCCCAATACCTCCTTGTGCGTTCTCGCATACGCCCTGCACACTTTCTCCAAATCCCTTTTTCCGTGCGTCTTTATCATTTCCGTTCCCCATTGTTCCTTCGGTTTGTAAAAGGGACACTCCATTCCGTTTGCGCACAGCATTTCTTTCAGCGCTGTGCAGTCGGCTGTGGAATATTCTGGGTGCCTGGGCACAGGCGTTTCCTTGTAGGCAAAACAGGTCTTTCGCATCGTCATTCACC
>CABQGZ010001047.1 GCA_902463835.1 uncultured Lachnospiraceae bacterium | reverse complement strand
GCGTGTTTGAATACAGCGGCAACAAACTCACCATCAAGGATAATGATGTGATTGAGTACACGATGACTCTCAATAACAAGGGTTTTGCTACTGCTGTTGAGAATGCTGACCACAAGTGGGTTATTGAGTATGATGCAGACGGTTATATGATTAAGGGCACAAAAGACGGCGTGCAGTGCACATCTCAGTCCATTTCTGACGGAAACATACTTTATTGGACGCGTTTTGACGACAAGAACAACTTCTGGAGAATGAAGGATGCCACTTATCTTGACAAACTTAATATCGGTTGTATCCAGACTCATTGGGCGGAAGACCTGGGCTTCAAGAGATGGGCTTGGGAAGCACGTCTTTTCGGAAACACTTCTGTAAATCTTATGGAAGCTTGCGTTTGGCACAATTTCGGTGATGTCATGGCTGAAAAGACAGCCGTGTACACATATGAGTATGATGCCAACGGGCTCGTTACAAAAGAAACCAAATATTATGGCGTATGGAACGAAACTGATACTACCGGAATGGATAAGGATAATGAGGTTACTTTCACTTGGGAAAAGATAAAGAAGTAGATTAGTATTCTTGTTGCATCAACGGCATTGTCGGTCCTGTCCGGCAATGCTGTCCTTAAATCAAACAATATGTTTATCGTCAACAGTTATTCGCTGGCAGTGGTATTCTGCTTCGTGACTATGCTTTGCTGGGGCTCTTGGGGCAACACCCAGAAACTTGCAGCAAAATCTTGGAGATATGAACTTTTCTATTGGGACTATGTCATAGGAATGGTTCTGTTCTCTCTTCTTCTTTGTTTTACCATGGGCAGCATCGGTTCTGAGGGGCGTCCGTTTATTGAAGACCTTGGACAGGCAGACGCGGCCAACATCGGTTGGGTGATACTCGGTGGCGTTATTTTCAATGCTTCCAACATCTTGCTTTCAGCATCGACCTCTCTCGCAGGTCTCTCTGTTGCGTTCCCTCTTGGTGTAGGCCTCTCACTCGTAATCGGAACAGTTGTGAACTACATCGGAGCTCCTAAGGGAGATCCTATACTTCTGTTTGCCGGAATCGCTCTTATCGTTGTTGCAATCATTTGCAATGGAGTGGCTTCAGGTAAAGTTCAGAAGGAAGGCGCAGATCCGAAAAGCAACCGGAAGGGACTCATTCTCGCCGTTTGTGCCGGTGTCCTGATGGCGTTCTTCTACCGTTTCGTGGCTAAGGCAATGGATCTTGACAATTTCGAGCATCCGACTCCTGGAATGGTTACACCATACACGGCAATCTTCATCTTCTCGCTTGGTGTGCTTTTGAGTAATTTCATTTTCAACACCTTCGTGATGAAGAAGCCTTTCGTCGGTGAGCCTGTGACGTATAAGCAGTATTTCGGCGGTTCGCTCAAGACCCATCTCGTCGGTGTTCTCGGCGGAGCAATCTGGTGCCTCGGAACTGCGTTCAGCTACATTGCTGCAGGTAAGGCCGGAGCTGCCATCAGCTACGCGCTCGGTCAGGGCGCGCCAATGGTTGCGGCCATCTGGGGAGTATTTATCTGGAAGGAGTTCAAGGGTTCTGACAAGAAGGTCAATCTTCTTCTCGGCGCAATGTTCCTCTTCTTCATTGCCGGTCTCGGCTTCATCATTGCCTCCGGAAATTAAGTAAACCTTAAAAAATATGTAACTGCCCGGCTTTGTGCGTATTGCTCAAGGCCGGGCAGTTGGCTGCTGATGGCCGCCTGCCTTTCCTGACCCTCGGCGGCGACAATATGGTAAGCGTCTCCGCGGATGCGTTTTGATGTACTCTTAGCAGTCCTGCACATTTGTCCATGGGAAGTCCGCCAGTGTCTCCGCAGTTGTTGTCTAGTCCTGAAAAAAGTTTACCGATATTGAACAATAAGTAGTTAGGAC
>CABQGZ010001046.1 GCA_902463835.1 uncultured Lachnospiraceae bacterium | reverse complement strand
AGATAAAAGTGTTTGGTGAGAGCCACATCGACGAGGTGGCGGAGAAGATTGGCATTCCGGTACTTGGCAAGCTGCCCTTGGACCCGGAATACGCGAAGATGGCAGATGAGGGATGCTTCCATCTGATTGAGAATCCATATCTGGAGCAGGCGGTTGACGCCGTGAGCAAAATATGATGAAAGACCACAGGAATCCGGCGATAAGCTGGATTACTTGTGGTTTTTTATAAAGTAAAATTATGAAAATACGGAGGATGAAACAATGAAACTGATCTACAATGTAGACGACAAACCGAAATTCGGCCAGCTGGTCGTATTCGCAATTCAGCAGCTGCTGGCGATCATGGCGGCTACCCTGGTGGTTCCTGTCATCACCAACAGTGTTACCGGCAGCCAGATGAGCCCGGCGGCAGCCCTGTTCGGAGCCGGTGTGGGCACCCTGGTCTATGTGGCCTTTACCAAGAAGAAGAGCCCGGTGTTCCTGGGCAGCTCCTTTGCCTTTCTTGGTTCCATGGCGTCAGCCTTTGCAGGGGGCGTATCCATGGCTCTCGGCTACCTGGGACTGATCCTGGGTGCAGTTATGGCCGGTCTTGTGTATGTACTGATTGCGATTATCGTAAAATTCGTAGGCGTGAACTGGCTCAATAAGCTGATGCCCACCGTTGTCATTGGACCTACGGTAGCGATCATCGGTCTGTCTCTGGCAGGCAACGCGGTAGGCGACCTGCAGAAGGGCGGTGTGCAGGAGGCTGGCGTGTCAGTGGCACATCCGCTGCTGTGCGTGTTGATCGGTCTGATCACACTGTTTGTTACCATGCTTTGTTCTACCTATGGAAAAAAGACGGCCCGTCTGATTCCTTTTATCATCGGTATCCTGTCCGGCTATGCAGTAGCGCTGATTCTTACCGTGATCGGCAACGCTGCTGATATCGCCGGGCTGCAGCTTATCGACCTGGGCAACTTTACCGCACTGGCTGCGGACGGCGTAAGCTTGAAAACATTTTTCCAGGTTCCTGATTTCACATTCCTGAAGGCTGTGGATGGATTTGCAGAGTTGAACGGCGCGTATCTGGGTACCCTGGCGGTGGCTTTTGTGCCGGTTGCCTTCGTAGTGTTCGCAGAGCATGTGGCGGATCACAAGAACATTTCCTCTATCATTGAGAAGGATCTGCTGGAAGATCCCGGTCTGTCCCGCACGCTTCTGGGCGACGGTGTGGGCTCCATGGTCGGCGCCATCTTTGGCGGCTGCCCCAACACTACATACGGCGAGTCCGTAGGCTGTGTCGCGATTACCCGTAATGCTTCTGTTGCTACCATTATCGCCGCAGCGGTGGGAGCTATGATCATATCCTTTGTGTCTCCCTTTGTGGCCTTCGTGAATTCCATTCCTGCCTGTGTGATGGGCGGCGTGTGTATGGCACTGTACGGGTTTATCGCAGTGTCAGGTCTCAAGATGGTGCAGACCGTAGATCTGAACAAGAATCGTAATCTGTTCGTAGTATCCGCAATCCTCATCGCGGGAATCGGCGGTCTGACGCTGACCTTTGGAAAGGTGACCATCACCTCCATTGCAACAGCATTAATCCTGGGTATCATCGCCAATCAGATGCTGTCCAAGGAAAAAGAGGAGTAAATGCTGGCTTGACGAAGGAAGGCCTATTTGGAATTGCGGCGAAGGGACGCCCCAAAGCAAGAGTAGTACGCAGGTCAGGAGCAAGTGCCGTCCTGTGAAAGAGGTATGCCTGTATCAGACGCGCTCTCGCTCCATGCACAGACGTAGCGGACACTAACCTCGCAAGCCATATTCATGACTTGCTCGCTAAGTGCCGACGTCTTGCAAGGGTCTGAGTACAGGCATACCTCTTCCCCAGGACTTGTGTTACTGGCTGGTCTGCGTACCAC
>CABQGZ010001045.1 GCA_902463835.1 uncultured Lachnospiraceae bacterium | reverse complement strand
ATCTGCGTCCCAATAATATCATTTGCCTTACGGCATACTCCCAGCTTCTCTCTTGCCCGATTCTTTACCTCTTCTATTTCAAACTCATTTAACACTTTATGCATACAGCAATTCCTCCAGCATATGAATTTCATCAATGGCTGAACGAATCAAATTTACTCTTTCCAGCATCTCCGCCTCCGTGACACTACCCATAAAACTGAGACTTTCCTCCAGCAAAGGATCTTCGCTGACCGTAAGCAGCTCATCCGTGGTAGTCCCTACTACGGATGCTATTTTGGCTAGTTCATTTACATTAATGGCTTTGCTTCCCTTGACAATCTTATTCATTACCTGCTTCGAAATGCCAAGAGCATTCGCTAAACTCTGTTGCGTAAATCCTTTCATGTCTATCTGTTTTTGTATATTAGCACCAACCTGTGCAAAATCCATAGCATACATAAATTCATCCTCCGTTTCATTTAGAATTGTATTATACCACCGCGGAAGAGTGGAGTCAACGAAATGTTGACTCCACTCTTTGGATATTCAAGCCAAAGTTCAGGAATGTCTCTTTTCCCCGCCCCTGCAGATGACCAGTTCGCTCTTGATGCCGTTTAGCTCGATGATATTCTCTGCATCGGGCGTGTCGAACTGTTCCGTCTGCCGTCCGTCTTTCTCATAGGAGATGCTTGTTCCGATGCCTTTCGTAACGGCGGTAAAGACGGTATCCTCCGGGATACAGATTCTTGAGGTTGCGGACACTTGGTTGATTGCCACCTCACCCTTTAGGGAATGGCAGACCACTTCCATATCAAGATTACAGTCTATTTCCACGGTTTCCGCATTGACCTCACATTCGATTTTCCCGATATACAACGATGGGATTTGGACGAAGATACTGACCGCTTCCTTTGCCACTGCTTCGGATACACCATTCCTACGGGTTACATCCACGTCAATCCGTTTTCGGGTATCGTCCATCTTGACTTTAAAGTCACTTAGGAGCGTGGAGAGGGTATTGGATGCCAGACGGACACGGATTTTCTCCCCCGCATAGCCCGACAATCGAATTTGCTTTGCCCCTCCAAGCTTCATATCATAGCGTTTCGGCATTTTTTGCTACTTTACGTGGCATTTCTTTGTTCTTGATTACACTACCAATGGCACAACAAGAATCACTATTTCCATGGACGGTTTTTCTCCGTCCACCCCTTGTCTTTCCAATAATCCATATCCGCCTTATTCCAGCCGTGCTTCTGCATCTGCCGCATGACGAGGAAAAAGGCTTTGGTTTTCAGCGACGGTTTGATCGTTCCCTGCTTTTTCGTTATTTTTCGTGCCAACGCGGAAAGTTTCCTTTCTATCTTCTGCTTTTTCTTCGCATCTACCCGCTCCCAGGAGACTTCCGCTACCGCGATGCCATATGTATACGTCTTTGCTGCGCCCCACCAAAAGACGCTATCCGCCATATCCTGGTTCGTACTTTTCATTCCCGCTCCGGCTGCAGTGGAAATGCAGACCGCCTGTTTTGCAAACATTTTCTCCTCAGGGCGGTGAACCATCCAGCGCCAGCCGTAATGATCCAGCAGCGTTTTCATCGCGCCGGAGGCATGGTAAACGTAGACAGGGCTGGCCAAAATCAGCACGTCCGCTTCATCGATCGCCTGTGTAATCGGTAACAGCTTTTCATAATGCGGACATTTTGTCTCCGACTCCTCGAAACACGTGTTGCATCCGACACAGAATTCTCCGAAGTCCCGCGGCAGAAAGAACTCTATGATCTCTCCGTTCAGTTTTTCTGCAAGACTATGAGCAATGTGATAGGTAGAGCCTTTGTGACTCTGGCCGTGTATGACTGTGATTTTCATATTATGCCTCCGTTTTTTCGTATCTCACACATTTAATTATTCTCCTTACAAC